>JBDTMM010000335.1:0-3210 GCA_039934275.1 Flavitalea sp.
TACACCAGGTAAAGAATGAATGGGGTGGTGCGCACTATCCTATGGTGCCGGGTCATGAAATTGTCGGCAGGGTGCTAAAGACCGGAAGCGAAGTAAAAAGGTTTAAAACCGGTGACCTGGCGGGTATTGGGTGCATGGTCAATTCGTGCCGCCATTGCAACAACTGTAAAAAAGGATTGGAACAATTTTGTGAAAACGGCATGACCGGAACCTACAATAGCATGAAAGAAGGAGCCGGCGCTCCCACTTATGGAGGTTATTCCAAAATGATCGTTGCCAACGAATACTTTGTGCTGAATATCCCTGCGAATTTACCATTGGAAGGTGTGGCGCCATTGCTTTGTGCAGGCATCACCACATTTTCCCCAATGCGTCATTGGAAAGTGGGAAAGGGGCATACCCTGGGAGTGATTGGACTTGGAGGATTGGGCCACATGGCGGTTAAACTTGCAGCTTCATTTGGGGCGGAGGTCACCATGCTCAGCACGTCACCTGAAAAAGAAAAAGATGCACGTTATCTCGGTGCGCACCATTTTGCGTTAACAAAAGACCCGGCGCAATTAAAAAAATTAATCAACTCTTTTGATTTTATCATAGATACGGTTTCTGCAGAACACGATTATGATCTGTATATCAGGATGCTTAGAACTGATGGTGTGATGATATGTGTGGGTGCACCACCAACGCCACCAAAGATCAACCCATTAAATCTTATCGGCAACCGCAGAAGCATGGTTGGTTCGCTCATTGGAGGCATTCCCGAAACCCAGGAAATGCTCGACTATTGCGGTGAGCATAATATTGTGAGTGATGTGGAAGTGATAAGAATGGATTACATCAATGAAGCCTATAAAAGAATGCTGAAAGGTGATGTGAAATACCGGTTCGTAGTGGATATGGCTACCCTGTAATTAAACGCCTTTTATAAAATCACTCACCAGGTAACTGATCAATTTCCCGGTAGTTTCAGAACTGCGCCCGTTTGTCAACTGGCTCGCGCCTTCGCAAATGTGCAGGTAGGCCACCTTGCAACGGTTTGAGGCGAAACTGAGGTACTGCCTGGCATTCATTGCGGTTATGCCTGAGGGTGATTCTGCACACGCTTTATAAAGAATATTCTTCAAAACTTTCATTAAGGGTAACACCGCTTTCGTTTGCAAAAGCATCACAGTGATGCACAAATGAAAAGTCGCGTAGCAAGCTGGTAATCGTATTAATGTCATCTGCAAATATCCGGTCTTCCTTTGCAAAGGAAACGTAGGTTCTCACGTAATCATGCGCGTATTCGAGTATTTTACTGCTTTTCAATGGCCGTCGAAATTCAATTGCCTGGCAGGCGGTCAGTAATTCAATTCCTAATATAAATTCGAGGTTATCCAACACATTATTCAGCTTTCTGCCGCTTATGCTGCCCATACTTACATGGTCCTCCTGCCCGAGTGAAGTGGGAATGCTATCGGCGCTCGCGGGAAAACAAAGTGTTTTATTTTCGGTGACCAATGCTGCAGTGGTATATTGGGGTATCATGAAACCCGAATTTAACCCCACGTCGTTCATCAGCAACATCGGCAGCCCCCATTTTCCTTCCAGTAATAAATAACACCTTCTATCGGAAATATTTCCTGCCTCGGATGCCGCGATACATGCATAGTCTAAAGGAATGGCCATTGGTTGGCCATGAAAATTTCCACCGCTGATCGTGTCATCTGCTGAAAAAATAATCGGATTATCGGTCACCGAGTTTAATTCAATTTCGGTGAGTTGTTTTAAATGCAGCCATGCATTCCGCGATGCGCCATGCACCTGAGGCATACAACGTAATGAATAGGGATCCTGCACGCGTCCGCAATCAACGTGACTTTTCATAATAGCGGAATCGCGCAGTATAAAACGCAGTCTTTGAGCCACGAGTTGGTTTCCGGAATAGGGCCGCAGTTCGTGCAGTCTTTTATCGAATGGTGCATGCGTACCGGTGAGCGCCTCGAGGCTCATGGCGCCGATAATGTCTGCTGCTTCCAGGCAATTGTGCAAACGCTGCACGGCCTTAACGGCGAACGCTAAAATGAATTGCGTGCCATTTATCAGGGCAAGACCTTCTTTTGGCCCGAGGCTGAGGGGTTGCATTTTTTCCTGTTGCAACATTTTTGAAGTGGCCATTTTTTCTCCTTTGTAATACACTTCACCAAGACCGATGAGTGGAAGAAACAAATGCGCCAGCGGGGCAAGGTCGCCCGAAGCTCCTACCGATCCTTTTTCCGGAACAACCGGAATAATTTTATTTTCGATGTGCCAGATGATTCGTTCTAGGGTGATGAGTTGCGCGCCTGAATATCCTTTTGCGAGGGAGTGCACTTTTGTAATCATCATGATCAGGGCAATTTCCTGCGGCACCGGATTTCCAACTCCAACACTATGGCTCTGCAATATTTTATGCTGAAGCGTGCGTGTGTCTTCGATTGATATGGGAGTATTGGCAAGAATACCAAAGCCTGTATTTATTCCATATACAGATTTGTTATGGTCGATGATGTCCTGTACAAATTGTTGGCTCTGTTTTATACGGCCGGTAATTTCCCCGGTGAGTATTCCTTTAATTTTTCCTGTTGCGAGGTTTAGCGTTGTGCGGACGGTAAGTTGTCCGGACCCATAGTGAAAGGTTGGTTCCATGATAAGTAATCAGAACCAAATTTAGATATATTTACTAATCAAATAAAGGCGATGAAAGTAAAACGCGCTGCAAGAACCCTTTGCATCCTCTGCGCAACTTCTGCGTACTTTGCGATACCCTTTTTACGGAGAATAGTATCGCAAAGAACGCAGAAGTTGCAAAGGGGGTTATAATTTCATATCGCTGATGATGGATTTAATCCTCGAATCCAGCAATTCATCTACCCTATTATAATTCGATGGAGTATCCAGCGGAGCATTCACACTGAAATAGAATTTTATTTTTGGCTCCGTTCCTGAAGGACGTGCAGAAATTTTTGATCCATCTTCCAGTATAAATTGCAACACGTTCGATTTGGGTAATTTAATTTCCCAGTCCTTGCCTGTTTGCAAATTTCTTCCCCTCCGGGTTTCATAATCCAGCAATTCCACCACCGCCGAACCATTGATGTTTTTTGGCGGATTCGACCGGTAGGTTTCCATCATCGCCGCAATTTCCTTCTGACCGTTCATTCCTTTTTTTGTGATCGATACCAGGTTCTC
>JBDTMM010000336.1:0-3191 GCA_039934275.1 Flavitalea sp.
TATGATAATATTTCCAACCGGGAAGAAAAGGCACCTTTCCATCTGCAGGCAGCTGCACAAAACGATCAGATACATTGATCGGTCCCTTTGGATAAGTGAACGACAGCAAGGTCACCAGCCCTCCGCCAACCGATGGATCCGGAGGTGGATATGCCGATATACCGGTTAGATATGGCTTTTCAAGTAAATGGGCATATATCGGCACGTTCCATTCTTCTGCAAGTTTTTTAAGTGAGCCCGTATGATCGAAATGCGCATGAGTAAGTATAATTGCCTTTGGTGCGGTCTCAGGCCAGAAAAGTTCTTCGGCCACTCTTTTGATTTTCGAAGCCGAGGTTTTAAGGCCGGTGTCGAGCAAAACCCAGGTATTATCCTGAGGATTGTGGATGAGATACATATTCACAAAAACATCTTTGATTCTCCAAACACCCTGAGCCACCGTATGCCAATCGGCATATAATTTCCTACTGATTCTATGTTTTTTCATATTAAGTTCATTAAAGTATTGAAGATTAGTAGTTTACGGCATGATAGACTACTAAATATTCTACAAAATCGTGCCAAACGGGGTAAATAAATATTATAAGTCAATAAGTATTAATATTTAGTGAGTTACACACCACAATACAAGAATATTACGTTTGATTAGATAATCACAAATCAAAGCGCAGGCTTTCTATGCTTTGATGAAAAATCGAAAGTCCAATCAAGTTTTATGACTGAGTCACTACCTAAAAGTGTTGACATATATCTAACTGTCGATCCCCAAACAATACATGGGTACTTCAATGCTCATGACCCTTCACCAATATATAAAAGACAATTAAGCCAGCAACTCGACGAATACATTTCAACCACTGTACAACCCTCCAAAAGATATACGGTCATTTTTTACAAACTTAAATGCACCAGCGAGCTCGATAAGCAATACGCCGAACCGCTGATGTATGCCATCCGCCGCCACTTTACTCAGCTATTGGAAATAAGGCAAAAAGAGTTTAAGAAATTCAAGCGCCGCACCTGGGCATTGCTTTGCTGCAGTTTGGTGGCCGTAATGCTTTGCCAGGGATTTTTACCTATGCTGATGAATGAACAGCACCGCATTCATTCCGGCTTAAGCAATAGTTTAGATGTATTTAGTTGGGTGATTTTGTGGAGGCCCATCGATAAATTAATATTTTACTGGAACCCTCATCTTAAAGACATCTGTTTATTAAAAAAACTGGCTACTGCCGAAATAATTATCATTGACGCTCAGAAATAACATATTAACCACTTTGCTTTGCTTCTCTTTTAGCGCAGCTGCACCTCAATCTTCCGCAGGGTTTGAACAGATGTACTATATGCGTGTCGGTGAAAATCCGTCCATGGCGCCGCGGGCGCATTTAACCTCCAAAAACAACTGGTACGGCGAGGCGCGCTACAATTATGACGAACTGCAAACATTTTCTTTATACGGTGGAAGAACATTTGCCAAAAAGGGCGACTGGTCGTATTCTGCTACTCCCTTAATAGGTGGTTTAGTTGGAAAAATGAATGGAGGATCCTTTGGTTTGAATATGGATCTCGGTTTTGAAAATGTGTTTTTCTCTACCGTTTCTCAATATACTTTTTCATTGGAAAATCGTGACAACCAGTTTTTTTACAGCTGGTCGGAACTCGGTTACCAGGCAGTACCGTGGTTATTTGGAGGAATGGCTTTACAGCAAACAAATGTGTTGCGGTCAGCAGGAAAAATGGAACCGGGCTGCATGCTCGGATTGTCTATTAAGAACTGGACCGTTCCATTTTATGTTTTTAATCCAGCTGGTAAAGAAATGAATTTTGTAGTAGGTTTTAATTGGGAATGGGAAAAATCGAAAAGTCAGCCTAAATAAATCATCTAAATAATCATCATGAAAAGTAGATCAGTCATTCTAATCCTATTAATGGCGGCCGGCGTCCAGGTCAGTGCCCAGGTAGGGATAGGAACCACCACTCCAAATTCTATGCTGGATGTTCGCGGATCGTTGTCTACGAATTTTCGAACGTTTACTTCCGGAGCAATTGCTGCAACCGATAACGTTGCCGTATATACGGGAACGTCCAATCTAAGTACGGCACTTCCAACTGCCGTGGGCATTTTAGGGCGGGCATACTGGATAAAAAATACAACCATATATGTATTGACAGTAACTACCACTTCGTCACAAACGATCGATGGTGTTACCTCCTGGATATTGGATGAACCAAATGAAATGGTTTGTTTCGTAAGTAATGGCACCAACTGGTTCGTACTGAACCAGGATGTTGCGGTTGCAAAAACAAGTACCACCGGAAGCGCATGGATGCAGGGCGGCAACAAGGTTACGTCCACTAAATCGCTCGGAACCACATCAAATTTTGATCTGCCCTTTATAACAAACAACACTGAAAAAATGCGATTGACATCGGCCGGGTTTCTTGGTCTTGGAATTGTTGCACCTACTGGCAGGTTCCACCTGGTTACGCAGGGAAGTGATGCGGGTAACGATTATATTTTTGATGATTACAGTTCTGGCACCACGCAGGGAATATATCTTTCCAAATCGAGGGGAACAATAGGCTCCCCTTCGGATCTTGGTGCAGGTGATCAAATTGGCCATTTGCGGTTCGTACCGAGGTATAATGGATCTCTTGGCAGTGGACCCGGTTCATCGATGGAATCTTTTTACAGGGGAAACGGAACAACTGAACTTTCTGATCTGAAATTCTTTACAAGCAATGTCGAGCGGATGAAGATTTCTGAAACCGGTAACGTTGCCATAGGCTCTTCTGCCACAGCATTTAATGGAACCAATCCAGAAAGGCTGTTAGTAGATGCTGGTTCAACAACCTCATTCAACGTGATCAGTGGAAAGGGAAGTATAAATAATTATCTGCAGCTGAATATTCAGAACCGCGCCGATAGTTCGGGTGCGAGTTCCGATATTGTAGCCACAGCAAATAATGGTAATGAAACTGTTAATTTCATAGACATGGGAGTTAACTCTGGTAGTTATTCCAGCGCCTCATTACCAATACTTGGCGGCATAAATACCACTTATTTATATTCCACAGGCAGAGATTTTGTTTTAGGAAATGCTTCTTCAACTTATGGACTTGTTTTTTTCACTAATGGTTTTGCAACAACCGATGAAAAAATGCGCATCAATAGCACAGGTAATGTGGGC
>JBDTMM010000337.1:0-3185 GCA_039934275.1 Flavitalea sp.
GATGCCGCTAAGGATATTAGTAAAGATACATTCCGGGGTTAAATAACACGGATAAATATTTCTGCGCCTTTACGTTTCTTTGCGTCTTTGCGTGAAATTCCTCGCAAAGACGCAAAGCAACGCAAAGGCGCAAAGGCATTGTCATTCATCCGCAGGATATTTTATTCCTGCCTTCTTCCTGATCTCATCCAGCACTTCCATTCTCGTAAGCGTATCATTTAATGAAACGAGTGGACTTTCGGTGATGCCTTGCAGGAAACATTCGCCAACATGGCGCGCTTCATACTGGTACCCGAAACCTTCGCTCACATCCTCCGAGATTATCATTTGTTTATCATCGATCCTTCCGGGATAATATTCAATTTTACTTTCGGGCGCAAAGAACCGGCTCGTCAATTTTATTCTGCCATTTGTTCCGGCAATATTTGCTTCTGTAGAAAGGTCCGAAAGAAAAGTAGAGAACAATTGTGCCACTGCACCCGTCTTATATTGAAAAACAATGGAGCATTGCGCGTCTACTCCGGATGCTGACTGCACCATCTGCGCATTTATTGAATCGGGTTTACCCAGAATGCTCATTGCGATAAACACATTGTAAATACCGATATCGAGCAAGGTGCCCCCTGCAAGTGCGGGATCATATATTCTCGGGGCGATTGGTTCAAGGGGTCGAAAGCCAAAATTAATAAGCACCGATTTTATTTCCCCGATCAGCCCTTCCTTTAAAATTTCCAGCATTTTTATATGTGCGGGTAAAAACCTCGTCCACAGCGCTTCCATCATAAACACTTTTTTCTGCCTCGCCAATGCCACCATTTCCTTTGCCTGTTTGGAATTCACCGCAAATGCTTTTTCGCATAACACGGCTTTGTTTTCATGAAGGCAAAGCAGTGTGTTTTGGTAATGATGGCTGTGAGGCGTGGCGATATAAATAATGTCCACCTCGGGATCTTTTACAAGATCCTCATAATTAGTATAAAACTTCTTTGAATTAAATTCTGCAGCAAATTGTTTTGCATTATCAGCGCTCCTGCTTGCAACAGCTGTTAATGCTGCGTTTCCTGCCAATGGAAGGTCTGCCGCAAACTTGCGCGCAATCTTACCACAACCAATAATTCCCCAACGGATAATTTTGCTCATCTGAATGAATAGTATTTTGATGAAATATTTACGAAAAATCAAGCTATCAAAGTCACCGGATTGCTAATATACAACCGAACAATTTCTTCACCAGGCATTTTACCTGAGTTGGTTAGCGTTTCAGTAGCGGTAAGATTGTGCATGACCGGTGAAAAAGAGGAAAATAATAGTATGGTTAAAAACCCCTTTTTCATAATTGTAAATTGAGAATGAGGAGGTTTAATATACAAAACAGTATTCTCAGACACGTAGATTTACTATTATATTTTACTATGAACTTTTAAAATGAAAGAGTATCTTTATTCTCTCCTTCATTCCTCCTGAAACCCGACCCGATTTATCCCTTTAGCAGTTCCAATTCTCCATTCCGATTTCCACCCAATCATCTTATCAGCCCGTTAATCCGGTATACTGGTCATATATTCTTTAACCCTTATCATAAACTACATGAACAGGTTTTTAATTGCTGTTGTGATCTTGCTCTGCGTGTGCCAGGGATGCAAAAAGGAAAATAATTCCAGTGTACCAGCCACCCCAGATAATACATCAGAAATCGTTGCTACCTGCGATGATGGCGACAATCTTTCCAAAACGTATTCGCAAAACGAAGCAAATGATTTTTCCGAATATTCATTCAGTGGAGTGGCCGGAACTTATTTCGGTTACAGGTCTACTTTTAATTTTAATGAAAAGGCAAAAATCGATATTTCTTTCGGCACCATTCTTACAGCCGATGGTGCGCTTTCAAATGCAGATGTTTTAAAATTAATAGCCCCGGGGGAAAAGGCTTTTGGCTCACTTGGTTCGTACACCTCCTATCCAAAATTGTTACCTAACAGGGTGGAAATAGCATATACCGATAAAAAATCTCAAAAGTGGTGCTCCACCATGATCACCGAAAAACAAACCTCATGGGGAATTGACACGCAGACGGAGATCAGACAGGAAGGAAGTTCTTTTGTGATTGATAAGGTTGCGTCAATTCAATTAACTACAGGCCAGGGTTATCGCATACAGGGGCATTTTGAATGTCAACTCTACGAATTAAATGGCAGGCACAATAAAAAGATCAAAGGAAGTTTTTCCGGGGTGATCAGTGTAAGAGCCTGATGAATTAAAATAATTTATTACTCATTTCGAACGAAAGCTTTTTAATGGGTTCCTCAATGCCAGGTTTAGGTACTTATCTCCCTTCAGTATCCATTGCCTGTTCGTAAAGGGTGCATAGCTGCAATGCTTTTTTGAACCTCTCAGGCCCAAAGAAAATGGTTCCCGTAAAAAACAGCATTCAAAAGCGCATTACCCGTATCTGCAATTGGTTAAAATGGAGTAATTTCGTTGTATGACGAAGAGAAACCGTGTGATTTTTTACCTCCTCCTGCTTTCTCCGTTCTTTTCCATAGGCCAGTCTAAACATAATCGAATTAATGACCTGTATTCGTATGTAGACCAGGCAGACAGTCTTTCAGAAAAATTCAATCGTACATTTTTTCTTGAAAAATACCTGAAAGATAATTACAACTACAAAGAATCCTGGCGCTATTCCGAAAAATCGGGTAAGGTATTTTACTTCGAAGTGAATTATATTCTCGACTCAACAGAATACACGGAAGTATATTACCTCAACCATGGAAGCCTTGTTTGTTCGGAAGAATATGAAAAGATCAACTATTCATATGCAGAGGACGAATTAAAGTATGGCGGCATTTATTATTTCGACAGCGCCGTTCCCAGGAACATAGTCGTACTTGGTAAAAAGGATCATGATGTTCCTTATGGCCACCCGGAATACGCCGTTCTCGACCGGTTCGAGAAAAGGTATTCGGAACTAAAGCGTCATATCCCAATGCTGCCGTAATCATTTTTTATTTCAATACATCATTACTATCTTTTAAAAAAACAAAATGACGAATACCAGGGCTTATGCCGCATTTAATGCAACAGATGATTTAAGGCCTTTCACTTTAGACAGGCGCGAGCCGGGTCCCGAAGAAGTACAAATGGAAATATTGTATTGTGGTATCTGCCATTCCGATTTACACCAG
>JBDTMM010000338.1:0-3179 GCA_039934275.1 Flavitalea sp.
CAGTGCGGAAGAAAGTTCCCTGCTCTTACCTATACGGAACAAGATGCCAAAGGACTGATTCTGATTGAGCCGGCTCCTACTACTATTCGTGGTGCCCGCAATCTTTTAAGTGTTGCCCTTCAGTATGGAAATGCATTTGGACAGGGCATGCAGGCGGCCGCGCTTAAGGCTGCAGATTTCTTTGGCAACGACGATGTATTGTACCTGATGGAAGATATGGCCACCGGTGAGATCAGGTTAAGCATACTTTGGGAATGGGTGAACAAAGGAGCATTAATAACAGAAGAAGATAAAGGAACGGGCATAAAAGCTGGGGCACCCTTTACGCTAGCGTTGTTCGACCAGTTGTTACATGAAGAATACGAAAAGCTGTTGAAGGCTGGCAACAAGGATGTATTTGATGCATCCAAAACGACCACCTTGCCTATTTCAAGAGAAATTGCCGTGATCTATATTCACAGCGCGGTTAAACTTCCCTGGTTTGTGGATCTGCTTAACATCAACCTGAACAATTACAATCTTGAAGAAGCCAAGAAAAGGATCGGCCTGTATAATAAAGCGTTTGTAACGAATCATACAAGAATCACTGAGAATCTTGATTTTCCGGCGTAAATACGATTGCGTTTCGTTCGCCCCCGATAATGCATTACAAGAGGTTGTCTCACAAGTTTGAGACAGCCTCTTTGTTTTTACGTGTTAAAGATTTTGTGTGTTTTTCTGCCCTGCTTTCAGCCGGCGATAATTAAGGCTTTCAATATTTTGCGATTGCCCTGCAGCTATACAAATATTCCTTCTGAAGCGTACTGTTTTTTTATCCATATTCTGCGAAGCAACCTGAAAAGGTATCACTTCATTCAATATGCGTTTTAATTACTCGATAGCAGGCCTCTTCTCTTTGCGATCATTTTATTAAGTGCGGAAATATTTGCAAAATATTTTTCTTTTTCCTTTACAAGTATCTTCAGTTCAATTAATTCTTCCATATCCCTTTCAAGTGTTTTGATGGATACGTTGGAATATAGTCTCGCGAGTTGAATATTTAGCTCAGGAATTTCTTCTTTTAAAAACTTTTTGTCAATGGGCAGAGCGAGGGCAAAATTTCTTTTTCTTTTAAATACTTCTTTCTGGCCCATATTTACTTTGTCGAATTGATCATACACAAATTTCTGCCACGTGATGTATAGCTGGCCCGCCTGAATTTTTCCAAGTATCTGCTCCAATCCATCGCGAAACCCGAGCAAAGCATAGGCGATGAATTCCGTCAGATCGCGGGTCTGAAAAGCTTTTTCTAACTGCCGGTAATATTCAGACCTCGTATTGTTATAGTAATTGGAAAGAATGTGAAGTGTGATATCCGGGTTGCCTCCTCTCGACAACACATAAAATTCCAATAGACGCCCGGTTCTGCCATTTCCGTCACCGAATGGATGTATCCATTCCAAATAAACATGTGCAACGATCGCTTCTATAAATAAATCACTAAATTTTTGTTGACCGTATTCGTAACGGAAGAATTCTTGCAGGAAAGCACAGTATTGTTCTATAAGTTGAGGAACATCCCGATAATCAGGGCATCGATATGTACCAACAATTACATCATTCTCGCGAAAATGACCCGGGATTGCTGCGAAATGCTCACCCAGATTCTGTCCCACCATTTTATGAAATCGTAGCAAAAGTTCTTTTGAAATCAGTTGATCCTTGTTTTCATATATCGTTTCATGCAGAATAGTATGGAAAGCATTCAGAATATTGGTTACCTCTACCCCCTGGTACTCCACACTAAGTGGAAGTTTTTCACCTGCCTGCAGTTTGCTAATATCCTCATCGGTTAAAGTATTACCCTCGATGGCTGTAGTGGCCTGTGCCCCTTTGGTGAGGGCAATATGCATCAGTTCAGTATAATACTGAGGCATGATTGGGGTGTCATTGATCGCTTTTAGGAGGGATATGCATTGACCCATCCTGATAAGTTCACAATTTTCCAACCGCCAGTGTGATGTAAACTGAAGGTGTTGATATTCCCTATTTAATAGCATATAAAGGCACTGGTAGTCCTGGACAGAAACTAAGACAGAACTACAGACAGAAACGTGGACAAAAATAAGGGGTTATTTGTCCCTTTTAACCAGCCATTGTCACAAAATTGTCATTAATTAAATGCTTCGCAGAGTTGTCAGTATCCTCACAAATCCTTTCTTTCAAATACCCTCAGCGAGATCAGTAAAGGGAAAATGATCCAGAAAATGAGTCCCACAAAAGAAAGCGCCATACCCGTTGCATTCCCAAAGAATTCCCGGAACACCGCGCCAGTGTACCCCATAAGAACCGAGATGTCCATTTGCAAAAGTATCTGTACCCTGCCAAGGTCGATGGGATTAAGAAAACTTAAAAACACCATTATCTTTTCCAAAGGATAATCCTGGAACTGGAACAAAAGAAATAACACCAGTGCATCGAAGATTAATGAGAAATAAAGCCATAACAATATAGACAACCCTATCCCTTTTGCCTTATCCCTTACCAAAACGGCTGCCAGCATGGCAATGCTTACAAATACCACCGTAAGAAAAAGACCCATAACGATCATGATCATCCCCGTAACATCGGCATGAAACAAAAGAATGGGAATTCCTACGCCAATGAAAAATGCCAGTGTAAGGGAAACAGATAACCCGGAAAATATGCTCAGCCAAATGGTTCTTCTCTTCAACGGATGACTTGCCAGCAGTTCAATAAACTCGGCACTGTTGTAAACATATATAGCAGAAAAAATAACGCAGATAAGTGGAACAATGATCAAAACGATATTCAATAAACTGAGAAGCCCTTTGGTAGAATTATTTTCAAGACTAAAAACGCTTAAAGAAATTATCAGAAGCAAAAAAGTGTAGATCACCACGATCTTATTCTGAACAATATCTACGATTACATATTTGAGTATTTTTCTCATGCGACCTTTTCCGACAATATTTTAGCGACCGCCCTGGAAAGTTTTTGTTCGCCGGTTTCTTCTTGGAGCACGGAGAGTTTTTTATGAAACACCAGGGATCCTTCATGCATATAAAACACTTCTGTTATTAAATCATCCAGTTCACTTAATACGTGTGAAGTAATAAGGATCAGTTTTCCATTGCGCATTTCACTAGTGATCTTTTGCCTCAGTGCCTCAGCTGCCA
>JBDTMM010000339.1:0-3173 GCA_039934275.1 Flavitalea sp.
GCATTGTTGGACATATCCAGATCGCAGACAATTCAAAGATCAATGCGCAAAGCGGCGTAAGTAAATCTATAAAGGCACCACATACTTCAGTTACCGGCTCACCCGCTTTCGACTATACGAGCGCGTTGAGGAGTCAGGCCGTTACACGCAATCTACCGGAATTAGAAAAACGCATCATAGAACTTGAAAATCTCGTCAGGCAATTGATGATGGAGAAAGCAGGAATTTAAAAGCGGATTACTTATTTGTTCATACTTTCGTGGCTATGGAGCGGACCACCAGTAACGGCGATCATTGTCAGCATACAATACAATCAGAAATTACAATATCGGGAGCAGGAATTCATACTGGTCAGGCAGTTACAATGCGCTTGAAACCTGCAGAACCCAATTCAGGAATCGTGTTTCAGCGTGTGGATCTCAAAAATAAACCAATAATAAAGGCGGATGTTGACAATGTGATTGAAACGAACAGGAGTACCACCCTCGAATCACATGGCGCAAGAGTGAGTACCATCGAACATCTTCTCGCTTCGCTTGTAGGTATGCAGGTAGACAATGTGCTGATAGAAATAGATGGCGAAGAAGTTCCCATTCTCGATGGCAGCGCACAGCCCTTTGTGGAGGCGCTTGAAAAAGCAGGAACATTGGCGCAGAATGCGAGAAAGATCTATTATTCCATAGAACACAACATCACGTTTGTGGATGAAGAAAAGAAGGTAGAGATGGTTGCCCTTCCTTACAGCGATTACCGCATCAATACCCTTATCGATTTTAATTCACCTGTGCTCGGAACACAGCATGCAGCACTCAAAGATATCAGGGACTTTAATAAAGAGATCGCACCCTGTCGCACCTTTTCATTTTTCCATGAGCTCGAATGGCTGCTCGCAAACAACCTTATCAAAGGCGGTGACATCAATAACGCCATTGTGGTGGTTGATAAACCGGTAACCGACGACCAGGTTCAAAGAATATCAAAAGTTTTTAATAAACAAGACGTACAGGTAAGTGAAGAAGGAATACTCAATAACCTGAAGCTAAGGTTCCCCAATGAACCCGCAAGGCATAAACTGCTGGACGTTGTCGGTGACCTTGCCCTTGTAGGTTTCCCCTTTAAGGCGCACATCATTGCCAACAGGCCGGGTCATGCTTCGAACGTAAGGTTTGCGAAGAAGATCAAGGAACATATCAAGAAGTACAAACACAGGCAGGATGTACCGAAATATGATCCCACCAAACCCGCACTGCTCGACATTCACGCTATAGAAAAAGTGCTGCCGCACAGGTATCCTTTTCTATTGGTGGATAAAGTAATAGAACTCACGGACAAATATGTGGTGGCCATTAAAAATGTCACCTACAATGAACCCTTCTTCCAGGGTCATTTTCCGGGTAACTGTGTAATGCCTGGCGTTTTACAGGTTGAGGCACTTGCACAGGCAGGAGGATTTCTTGCCATTCCCCGCGATAGTCCGGATCAGTTTGATACTTATTTTTTAAAGATAGAAAACTGTAAGTTCAAACAGAAGGTCGTTCCGGGCGACACCCTCATTTTAAAAATGGAGCTGACGAATCCGATCAGGAGAGGAATCTGCGAAATGAAGGGAACTATTTTTATAGGTGATAAACTGGTTACGGAAGCTGATCTTGTAGCCCAAATTGTAAAAAGACCAAAAGCGTAAGTATGATTAGTCCGCTTGCATACATTCATCCCAATGCAAAAATCGGGAGTGGAGTGATAGTTGACCCTTTTGCAGTGATCCATGATAAAACTTCCATTGGCGACAATACCCATATTATGTCGCACGCCGTAATTTTAGATCATACCCATATCGGTAGCGGCTGCAGCATTTTTCCCGGTGCCGTGCTCGGTGCCATTCCCCAGGATCTTAAATACGTTGGCGAAGAAACCAGTGTGGAGATCGGCGACAATACAACCATAAGGGAATGTGTTACCATCAACCGCGGTACGGTTGACCGGTGGAAAACTGTAGTGGGCAGTAATTGTTTACTGATGGCTTATTCGCACGTGGCGCACGACTGTGTGCTGGGAAATTATGTAATACTTGGTAATGCGGTGCAGCTTGCCGGACATGTTACCATTGACAATTACGCGATACTGAGCGGCATGGCGGGTGCGCACCAATTCGCGCACATTGGAGAACATACCTACATTGCTGGACATACAGTAATCAGGAAAGATGTTCCGCCATTTATCAAAGCAGCCCGCGAACCGCTGAGTTATATGGGTATAAACATAGTGGGTTTGCAACGAAGGGGGTTTTCAAAAGAAAAAATTGAAGAGATATCCAATATATACCACGTATTATTTCTGGAGAAAAACACCACAACCTCTGCGGTTCAG
The DNA here is from genome assembly GCA_039934275.1 of Flavitalea sp. Taxonomy (GTDB): domain Bacteria; phylum Bacteroidota; class Bacteroidia; order Chitinophagales; family Chitinophagaceae; genus Flavitalea. Next base: position 2,368 of record JBDTMM010000339.1, read on the forward strand.
AACATTCAAAGCAATTTTGATCCAAGTCCGGTAAAAGACCAGATATTGAATTTCATAAACAGTTCCAAAACCGGAATTATCAAGAGACCCTCCAAAACTGCCACTGATGCAGATTTCACTTTCTGATACCGGTAAACGATTTAACAGGGAGTGGATATTCCGCAAACTTTCTTATCAATTTAACCAGGGCGCATCCTATGCCATCACCGGGCCCAATGGTTCGGGGAAATCCACCTTGCTGCAGGTTATTGCGGGTGCCGTGGCCAATAGTGAAGGCTTGGTCGAATACAAAAATGAAAACGTTATTATAGATCCTGAAAAGGCCTTCAGGCATATTTCCATTGCAGCGCCCTACCAGGAATTAATCGAAGAGCTGACACTGGTGGAATTTCTCGAATTTCATGCGAGGTTCAAGCCGTTTCTTTCTATCATCGGTATTCATGAAATCATTCAGCACATTGGCCTGGAAAGCGCATCTAAAAAACAGATCAGGTATTATTCATCGGGAATGAAACAAAGGGTTAAGCTGGCCCAGGCGATTTTTTCACAAACATCCTGTGTTTTGCTGGATGAGCCTTGTACCAATCTTGATGAAGACGGGATTGCTTTGTACCACAGGTTGATAGAGCATTACTGCGCGGAAAGGTTGGTGATTGTGAGTTCCAATGATCCGCAGGAGTATGGATTTTGTAAGAACATCGTCAGTATTCTTCATTACAAGAAGTAAAGATTCCATTCATTTGTGTTGTAACAGCCCGGTTTATCCTTAGGGTGCTCCTGGGGTATGGCTGGGGTATGGCTGGGGT
>JBDTMM010000340.1:0-3170 GCA_039934275.1 Flavitalea sp.
CGGAATTCCTGCTTCTACTTTTCCCACGAGGTCAGCACCAACGTCTGCCGCTTTTGTATAAATGCCACCTCCGACGCGTGCGAATAATGCTATTGATTCGGCGCCAAGAGAAAATCCGGTAAGTACTTCTATTGTTTTAACCATTTCAGCAGAATCAACTGCCGCATTTGGTGCGAAGATCATTTTTAATATGATGAACAAACCCCCCAAACCAAGCACTGCTAGTCCTGCCACACCAAGCCCCATCACTGAGCCACCGGTGAAGGAAACTGCAAGGGCCCTACTTAAACTTGTACGCGCAGCCTGTGCCGTGCGAACATTAGCCTTTGTTGCGATACGCATACCAATATATCCTGCGAGGGCGCTAAAAAATGCACCTATAATAAAAGCTATTGCAATCGCCGGGCTAGAATTGTCATTTCGGCTACCCATGAACGCGAGCAATGCGGCTGCTATAATAACAAAATAAGTGAGGATCTTCCATTCCGCTTTTAGAAATGCCATTGCACCTTCCGCGATGTACGTGCTGATCTCTTTCATCCGTTCGTTTCCGGCATCTTGTTTCGAAACCCAACTAAATTTGATGAAAGTGTAGAGCAAGCCAATGGCGCCCATGACCGGAACCAGGTAAATCAGTTTGTCCATAAACAGTATTTCGTATTCAAAATTTAAGGGGGCAAAAATAGGGTAAAAGGTTGATGGTCTTTACTTTTTCTTCTTAAATGGATTGAGGTTTTCTATAAGGCCCTTACCCGATTCTTTAAGCCTGTCGGAAGGGTTCGAAGGCTTGTTTTTTGTGGTGTCGCCAACCGAATCCTTGTTTTTAAACAACTGGGCCTTTAACTGATCCGTAGCTTCTTTAAAGGCTTCTTTTTTCAGGGACTGAAGCGTATCCTTAACCGAGTTTTTGGCGCTGTCTACCTTTGCCTTTACAAATTCCTTGGCCTGGTCCTTTATCTCGTCGGCCACGCTGGTGGCGGTTTGTTTAAGGTCAAACTGCAGATCGGGTTTGGTGATGGTACCGAGCATTTTTACGTGAAGGTTCACCACGTCGCTAAGGTTTACCGGCACACCTCTTGAACTTGCCTGGCTGATCAGATTATTTAAAATATCGTTTCCTTTGGTGCCCATCATTGCGCGCGGAATTTTCAGGTTGATGGTATAGTCGAGGCTTTGATCGAAGCCATGCATTCCCCCGATCTCCATTTCAATATCGCTGACTTTTACCTTGAATGGTTTAACAAATACTTTCCCCGCAGTGAACTCAAATTGTTCGCGGATCTCTTTCAACGAAATATCTTTTAGCTGTGCAAGATTAAGTTTATCTGCAAGTTGTTCAAGTGGTTTGAATTTGGTGAGCAGGCCCTGTATCAGAAATAAATTTCCATCGCCGGTTAATGTGGAAAGATCAGGAAGCATGTTGCTGCCGAGGGTACCCGTGAGATTTAGTTTAGAACTGAGCTTTCCGCCAAGAAATTTACCGATGGGCATTAATTTCTGTACGGTATTAAATGCGTTGAATGTTTTTTGTACATCGAGGTTCGCCACATCGTACTGAAGCGCGATAGCTGGTTTTTTCTTGTTCACTAAAGTGGAATACGATCCGCTGATATTAATGGTTCCGTCGAGCGCATTTCCTTTTACATTGTCCAGCTTCACTGTTTCATTTGCGATTCGCAATGCACCACTTACATTCTCCAAAAGCAGGTTATCGTATTTTACCGACCCTGCCTGTGCATTCATTAATAAGTCGAGGTTTGCGGGAACGATAAACGGCGCGGAGGCGGATGAGCTGTCTGCAGCGGTACTGTCTGTTCCCATCCAGTCGTTCACATTTATTTTATCGGCTTTTACATTGATCACTCCATCGAGAGGACGGTTCTTCAGCGCATAACCAATCAGGTTATTTACCTGTCCGTTTGCAGCGAAATTGGTGTTGAGGTATTTTCCTGTTGCGTCATTCAGCGTAACATTTTTTGGATTGAAAGTCATCAGCATCGAACTCAAGCCAACACCGGTGGGATAGTCTTTCGAAACATAAGAAAACCCATTTAGTGCAATCGTTCCCGAAGCGCTGAATTTATCGAACTGTTGTTTTTGTACCGCATCAACAAATCCTTTCACTGCCACGTTTGCATTCAATAATCCTTTAAGGGTTGTTCCTTTTTCGAGTTTTACCATTCGTGCAATATTTGCGAGGTCGAGTTTACCTTTTGCCTCGGCATCTACCCACATATCACTCACTGGTGTTTTCATCAGCAATCTTAATTCAAAGGGGTCATTCTCCATTTGAAAATGCGCTCTTGAAATATCTACAACGGTATGATCGGTTACGCCGTCAGGATTATCGACCTTCATCGTTACATTTATATTCTTTACAGGAGCAGGAAGGTCGGGGTATTGAAAAAATCCATCGGTCACATCTAGATTTACATGGTAGGCCGGAATTCTTTTATCACTATATATTCCTTTTACCGACCCATTGAATATTGCTTTTCCACTCGTTTTTACTTTTGCAAAATCTTTTTGATAAACAACCGGTACCAGTGATAATATATTTTTGAAATCGGTGGAAGGGGCATTGAACGTTACGTCCATATTGTACGAACTGTCTTTCATGATCTGAAAGAAACCTTCGGCCGCAATTTTTAATTCATTCAATGCAATTTTGTCGGTCTTAAAAGTATATTTCGATTGGGTATTATCTATCTGAATGTCTGCGTCGATTGATGTTTTTGTGTTGACGAGATAGGGGATTGGGCCATAACTGAAATTCACCGCGTCTGCGCTGGTGGAAGTGGCAAGTGTAAACTGATCAGAAGTAAAATCGCCACTGCCTTCGTGTTGCAAGCCGAAGATCTCGCTTTTCATATCTGAGGTGGAATCTACATAATACACGTATCCATCGGTGATGGTATACTTTTTCAATTCCATGCTAAAGGGTTTCGACTCGGCAGCGGAAGTGGAGGAGGTATCTGGTTTCATGATGTCCCAGTTTGCCTTTCCATCTTTTGCTACGATTGCATGAATACGCGGATGATTTATTCCAACGGAATAAATGGTCATGTTGCTTCCTTTGATCACGCTCATGAGGTTAAGCGATACATCAATATTATTTGCTGATAATAAGGTGTCCTCCGAAAACCGGCCTACACCAACCACCGTTATAT
>JBDTMM010000341.1:0-3169 GCA_039934275.1 Flavitalea sp.
CTATAAGAACAAAGAACTGGTGCAGCAGGGTAATTCGGAGCTCATGATAAACAATTTTGAAAAACTTGTAGCTTATATCTCAAATTACTTTTCAGTTAACATCGGCGATCTTATTTTTACCGGCACACCTGAAGGTGTGGGTGAATGTGTAGTGGGTGATGAACTGGAATTTTTCATTGAAAGTGATAGCCTGGGAAGCCTGGAAATCAAATAATAAGTGCTCGATACCTCTACTCTGCTCAAAGCATACCACCTGATGTGCCAGGCAGGCGCCATGGCTAAAATTTACGAAGCCAACCGTGCCTCCTGCAAATACGTGCATTCCACTTCCCGTGGACACGAGGCCATTCAGCTCGCCACCGCCTTTCAATTATTACCGTGTGATTTTGTTAGCCCCTATTACCGCGACGAAAGCATGTTGCTGGGACTTGGTTTTACGCCTTATGAACTCATGCTCCAGTTGCTGGCCAAAGGTGATGACATTTTCAGCGGTGGCCGGGAATATTATTCGCATCCCAGCTACTCAAGTAATGATAAACCAAAAATAATTCACCAGAGCAGTGGCACCGGAATGCAGGTGATCCCCACTACGGGTATCGCACAGGGTATACAATATCTCGAACAAATAAATTCATCCATCTTAGTCAAAAGCAAAAATGGTGAATCGCCTGTGGTTGTTTGTTCACTTGGCGATGCGAGTGTAACTGAAGGAGAGGTAAGCGAAGCCTTTCAGTTTGCAGTATTAAAGAAGTTGCCAATCATTTATCTGGTGCAGGATAACCAGTGGGGCATCAGCGCCACTAAAGAAGAATCGAGGGTGATGGATGTATATGAATATGCAGCGGGTTTTCCCGGTCTCTCACGATTACGGATACACGGAGATGACTTTGAAGAAAGTTTTAACGCGATGGAGCAGGTGGTGAACGAGGTAAGAATATCGCGGGCACCATTTATCGTACAGGCAAGTGTTCCTTTGCTCGGGCATCATACTAGCGGGGTAAGAAAAGATTTTTATCGTACAGAAAAGGATTTGCAGGAACAAATGAGCAGGGACCCACTTCCAAAACTGCGCAACAAACTGTTGCAATCAGGTATCGAAAACGACGAATTAAACAATATCCAGCAACAGGAAGAAGAAAATACCAAACATCATTTTGAAAGGGCAGTTGCGGCAAAAGAACCCGATACTTCAACAGTGCTGCAGCACATTTTTGCTGAAACAACTATTAAGGAAGAAACAGGAGAACGATGCCCGCCATCAGGAAAAAAAATACTGATGGTGGATGCCGCATTATTTGCGATACGGGAGATTATGGAAGAAAATGAGGAAGTGATTTTCTTTGGACAGGATGTGGGAAAAAGACTGGGCGGGGTTTTCCGCGAAGCGGTAACACTTGCCGACCAGTTTGGCGAGCACAGGGTATTTAATACTGCAATTCAGGAAGCCTATATAATCGGTTCCACCAATGGATTATCCGCAACAGGAGTAAAACCGATCATTGAGATTCAGTTCGCAGATTACATTTATCCCGGCCTAAATCAACTGGTAACGGAGATTTCAAAATCATGTTATCTGAGTGGTGGAAAATTCCCTGTCCAAACGGTTATCCGGGTTCCAACCGGTGCGTACGGTGGTGGAGGTCCATATCACAGTGGTTGCATCGAAACCACTTTATTAAGTATCAAAGGAATTAAAGTAGTATATCCTTCCAATGCAGCAGATATGAAAGGATTAATGAAAGCTGCGTTTTACGACCCTAACCCTGTTGTGATGCTCGAGCACAAAGGCGTATACTGGGGTAAGGTTCCCGGCACCGAAGATGCAAAAACAAAGGAGCCTTTAAAAAATTATATTCTTCCACTAGGCAAGGCAAATATTATTTTAAAAGCTTCAGAAGAAAGAAAAGTAAACGGCGAAAGCTGCTGCATCATTACTTATGGCATGGGTGTATACTGGGCGAAGGCTGCAGCAAAAGAATTTGCGGGCATGGTCACTGTTGTTGACCTGCGCACACTATTCCCCCTGGATGAGGAACTAATTTTTTCTGTTGTAAAGCAACACGGAAAGTGTTTGGTGCTTACAGAAGAACAGAAAAATAATTCCTTTGCGGAAGCGCTTGGTTATCGCATATCAAAAGAATGTTTTCAATGGCTCGAAGCACCGGTAGAAGTAGTGGGTGCACTTAATGTACCTGCCATACCCATGAATATTTTTTTGGAAGAAGCGGTGCTTCCCAATGCAAAAAAGGTTGCTGCAAGCATAAAGGAATTACTCTCGTATTAAATTTGTGTACTTTAAATCCTTTGAGCCTTAGTGGTTCAGATGCCTGTAATGCTTTTTGAACCACTAAGGCACTAAGGATTTTGATCGTCGGGGCCGATGTTTGGATTAGCCTGAATTTCGGTTTGTGGAATTTTATAATTGAAAGAAGGATCGTTGGCCGGAATAATAAAATTATTCGGCGCAGGATGATTTGATGTAGTACGGTCGATTGGATTTTGCAAACGCTTTGCATCCAGCCAGTCGATACCCAGTTCACCATATAGTTCTTTTCTTCTTTCCAATAATATTTCATCTATGAGTAACTGGCCGGTGTTACCGGATTTTACCGCATCTGGGTCGCGGTTGAGTTGCAGTTCGTATAACACATCAGCGGCATCTCCAGCACCGAGTCTTGCTTTTGCCTCCGCTTCTATCAGGTACATCTCTCCTACCCTCATCATGTTGAGAGATTCCGCAAAATCAACACCTCTTAATGGAACAACATTTCCATTTAATAATTCAATAGTGTCTTGCGCTTTTGCTTCCGTACCAAATTTATTGGTAGCAATAAAATCTGGACCGGAAGGATCGGTACCGTAGATGTAAAAAGTATTGCGTACATCGGTGAGTGAAAATGAATTTGCAAATTCTTCGCTTATCCAGAAGGCATCATAGCCTTCACCAGTTTGTTCGAAGAAGGAGCTTGGTGTTCCGAAAAACAGGGATTGACCGTTGCCTACAATTGTTTGTGGAAACTGCCACATCACTTCATCGGATATTCCGCCGGTATAATTACTGGTATATCCGGGTGCATCGAGTGAAAGTCCCGCGCGCGCATTGATGGCTGCATTTGCGGCATCGGCCCATCTGCCCTCTTCCAAATAAATTCTTGCAGCAAACCCCCAT
>JBDTMM010000342.1:0-3166 GCA_039934275.1 Flavitalea sp.
TATTTCTTTCGAGATTATATGGGTCGTTCGTGGTAAAGGTGCTGTTGGGAGTTTTAAGTTCTTCGTGCATGATAGCAAACGCTTCTGCGTCGGGTATGGTTTTATAGAATTTAAAAAAATCGAGTTCGTTATGGATGAAGGCTGTTCCGAATTCAAATAAACCATTGCCGGCAAGTTCGTTCACGTATTCATTACTGCTGAACTTTCTGGTATTACTATGTACAAATAAATAGCCCAGAACCGGTACTACAAGTAATAATAATGAGGAGGCTGTTCGTTTCGGAAATGTGGGAAGAACTTCCGGTGAGCGGGTTAATTTTTTTCTTAACAGGAAAGTGATCGAACCGGCGACAAGCACCACTGTAATAATTATCGGAACAACAGGATAGGATTCTTTTATATTTCCCAGCACTTCATTGGTATATACCAGGTAATCGACGGCTATAAAATTATACCTCGTTGAAAATTCATCCCAAAAAAACCATTCACTTATCGAATTGAATAACAGGATAAAGGTGATTAAAAAGAAGTCGGCCAGCAGCACTGTCTTTCTCCATTTAATCCTGAAATTTTTTCCGCTATACAGCAATAATAGAAAGATGAGAAATCTTACTATAAAATAAATCGTTACTGCTTTTTTCAGGTCCTTGTTAAAATCGGCAGGCACGATGGAGGTGAACAGCAATATGAATAGGATAAAGAGAAACACTATTATAGTAACCCATTTCCATTTCGGTTTATACATCAATTCATTCGTGATCCACAGGTGCAATACAATTGGGATCATGAAATAGGACGCGATGATGATGTCGTAAAAAAATCCTATCAAAAACAACCCTGCAATGTTCGTAAATGTCCAGTCTACCCCATGTGCAGACTTCAATAATAACAACAATCTTGTAATTGTTGATATGGCAATTGCCACAGTTGCTGTAAGAAGTGCAGGATAAAAATAATGTTTGCCGGAGCCGCCAATATTGTTTTTCAGAAGATGATATTTCAGCGAAATTATAACAAAAGCATAATTGGAAATTTAAACCATTAACCCTATATTTGATGTTGCAACATTGTTCTAACACAAACAAAACATTATTCATGAAGCAATTTTTTATTCTTGTATTTGCACTAACAACTGCCATTGGCACATTTGCACAAACTGCCTGGAAAAATGACAAGAATCATTCTAAACTTACATTCGGTATTACCCACCTGGCTGTATCGGAAGTAACGGGTTTATTCAAAGATTTTAATGCTACCATTACCGCTTCAAAACCCGATTTTAGCGATGCAGTTGTTGAACTTACCGTTCAAACTACATCCGTAAATACTGAAGTTGAAAAAAGAGATAATCATTTAAGAAGTGCTGACTTCTTTGAAGTAGATAAGTTCCCTATAATGACCTTCATTAGTACTTCTATTTTAAAGGTATCTGATGGAAAATATAAAGTAACTGGCAACCTCACCCTCCATGGTGTTACAAAACCTGTTACTGTTGATTTGTGGCACAGGGGAACAATAGAGAACCCGAATTCAAAAACCCAGGTTGCGGGATTCCAGATCACTGCAACAATTAAGCGCTCTGATTTTGCTTTCGGGCAGAAGTATACTAACCCAATTCTTGGTGATGTAGTATCTGTAAAGGCGGATGGAGAATTCAGTCCTGCGAAGTAACATTTTTTTTTCTTTTACTGTACCATTTTTCGAACCAGTATTTCTGGTACTGATCGCGCCAGAGCGTATGCATATCCAGTATTGCCCGTGTTGCGTTCTTTGGAAATAACGTACCGATGGCCGTTACCTCTTCAAAAATTTGCTCAATATCTTCTTTTGAATAATATTCAAGTCCGTAATGATGACTGATGAAATATGCTTTTAGCAGTTCCCTTGATTCTTTACGGCCTTCGGATTTCCAGCTTCCCTGCGCCAGGTCGTCCATAAAATTGATAAGGACCTGTTTTGGAGTAATATTCATCAGCTGGCACAAATAGAAGAACTGAGTTGGGAGTATAAAGTCAAGATTAACCCTTCGGTCTTCGGCAATATTCTTTTTCACGGCCCCGGTTTTTAGGATGATAAATATGAGTCTTAAAAGTATATTAATCACATAAATAATCAATTAAAGTTTACATAGAAATTTTTTTTATTTATTTTTGACGCTGACAATCACCTTCTTGCATTTTCAATAGGTAAATTATGGAGCCAAAAATGTATAACAGGATCAAGGCGGTACTTGCCGAGCAGCAAAAAACAAACCTGTGGCTCTCCCAAAAACTGTCCATGAGCCCCAACACAGTTTCAAAATGGTGCACCAATCAAATGCAGCCCACTATAGAAACGTTATTCAGGATTGCAAAGGCCCTTAATGTGGAGGCCCGTGACCTGCTGGTGACCATTAAAAAGTGAGGTTAAACCTTAAAATGTAGTTTTCCGATATTGAAGTAATAAGGATTAAGCCATCTGACCGCCGCTACTTTGCTACTGGCCCTTACCTTTTTTATAAGAGCCCGGGACAATACAGGTATATCATCACGGTACTCTGTTTCCGTTGATAAAAATATAAACCGTTAATAAGGCGGTGGATTTTAGCATCATTTTAAGAAACCTTAATGTCTCCCAGTGTTCCTTTTGACGTCTTACTAATAAAGGAGTGTATATGAAAAGAAAATTGATTCTGGGAATGGTTGGGATAAGTTTCCTTGCTCTGACCAGCTGCCAGAAAGATCCGTTAAAAAATTTAACAGCAAGTGAGTCTAGAATTTATATTACCAATCGTGACTCAGCTGCCAATTTTTCTTTATTTAAAACTTTTAGCGTAGCCGATTCGGCAGGGTTGATCCAGGACGATCAGTCTGCCGGCAAAGACCTTACCGCATACGATGCCGCGGTGATATCAGAAATTAAAATATCTATGGCAACAAGGGGCTTTACGCTCGTTGACCGCACTGCTTCGCCGGACATTGGTATCAATGTGTCAAGAGTGTACAACAATTACACTGGTGTGGTGAGCTATCCATCCTACTGGAATTATTATGGTTCCGCTTATGATCCCACGTATTGGGGTTATGGAGGATATGGATATTACGATCCCACTTATTACGGCGGAGGATATTATGATGTATACCAGGTTACGGAAGGGGCATTGTCTATCGATGCGCTTAACCTGAAG
>JBDTMM010000343.1:0-3130 GCA_039934275.1 Flavitalea sp.
CGCCCCTGCAAAGTCTTGCAGCGATCGATGCAAACAAGGATATTAAATCGAAGATGATCGCCATACAAATTGGTGCTTCTTCATTTATGGATGAAGGGGTGGACAAGGTGCTGGATACCGTACAAAAACTGGGTGGAGTAAATACCATATTTCTCAGCACTTTTTGTTACGATCGTGGTTTGAATGGCCGTCAATTACCGGGACAACCTTTTCCCGATCACGGCATTCGTGAGTCGGATGAAAAATTTTACTACGGTGGAAACTATGCTATTCCACACGCGAAGTATTATAACAAAACTGCGATAAAGGGAGATAAAATGCGGGCCCCCGATTTTGGTGACGTGGATGTGCTTGCCAAAATAATTCCTGCTGCAAAAAAGAGGGGTATTAAAATATATTGTTCAGTGCTCGATAGTTTCGATTACCCCGAAGAAATTTTGAGAGACCAGTTGAAAAACTTTACTGAAATAGATTTATATGGAGAACCTCGCAAAACGATCTGTTTCTTCCGGCCCGATGTGAGAGAGTTCTGGAAGGCGGTTGTTACTGATATCACTTCCTCGTATGATATCGATGGAATAGTATTTTTCAATGAAAGAAATGGACCCCTCATTAATGCGGTAGGGGCAACACATGCGGAAAGTTTTTCTTCCAACGTTACCTGTTTCTGCGATGATCATAAAAAAGCAGCTGAAGCAAAAGGTATTAATTTCGAACGGGCAAAAGAGGGATACCTGAAGCTTGATCAGTATGTAAAGAATACGCTAAAAGAAAAACGCCCTTCAGACGGTTACTATGTGGCATTTGAAAGATTGTTACTTGAGTACCCTGAAATTATCGCGTACCAGCAGTTATTCGATTTTGGTAAATTTCGAATACTCGACGACGTTAGGGAAGCGGCTAAGAGCGCCAAACCAAAAATCCAGGTAGGTTTTCATATTGAGCACGTAAATTCGTGGAACCCCTTTTACAGGGCGTCGCGCAATTACGAAGAACTGGCCGCCAAAGCAGATTTCCTCAAAATAGTAGTGTACAATAATTGTGCTGGCGAACGGTATCAATATTTCATCCGAAATATACAGTCATCTATATTTCGTGACGTTCCCCATGAGGAGCTGATGCGGTTTAATAATCACCTGTTGAATTATGGAAACGAAGCATCGTATGAATCGCTTCCCTCAGCAGGGTTCTCCCCTGACTATGTGTTGCGGGAAACGCGCAGGGCCATGGCGGGAACAAAAGGTAAATGCCTGGTGTTGCCGGGTATAGATATCAACATCCCTACTGCTACGGGCAGTAGAAAAGCCTCTCCCAAGGATACTTACGATGCAACAATGGCGGGTATGCAGGCAGGGGCAGATGGCGTGATTCTATCCAGAAAATATTCTGAAATGATGCTTGCAAATCTTGAAGCAGCAGGAAACGCGATCAAAGATTTTTCCGCAGGAAAAGGTGGAGTAATAAAATAATTGTAAATCATGTTTATTTTTTCCCCCAGATGTTGGAAAAGAGCAAATAGGTGTTGCGCCCTTAACAGAAGTAAACCTAAAACAACCCTATATTGAAAAGCGCGATCTAGCTTTCTATGACGGGAAAAGAAAATATATTAAAATAGGAGAAGGTACATTTATGATGGTGTTTGGGTTGAGGTGCATCAGCCTGGAATACGAATGGAAGGCGTTAATTATGTGAAACACGTGATAGTAAAGATCAGGAAAACGATTTATTTTTTGTCATTAAAAAAGAACGGGTGGCGACTTATTTAAAGGAAGGAAAAAGCAAAGGACAGATATTTGAAGCAAACCAATTGGTACAGGAAACGGTTTCGGGAATTATTCTTGACATTGAAAATAACGGTGACGCTGCAGTAAGAAAATATTCTGCAAGGTTTGATCACTGGAGCCCCGATCATTTCCTTTTGACTGCAGATGAAATAAAGAAAATAATTGACAGTGTTCCTGTAAGTGTAATCGAAGACATCCGGTTCGCGCAGCACCAGATTCGGTATTTCGCAGAGAAGCAAAAAGAAACTATTAAAGACATCGAAGTGGAAACCATTCCCGGTGTTTTTTTGGGCCATAAAAATATTCCTGTTAACAGTGTGGGTTGTTACATTCCTGGCGGGCGTTATCCCATGATCGCCTCAGCGCATATGAGTATTATTACTGCCAGGGTTGCGGGCGTAAAACGCGTGATCGCCTGCACTCCACCGATAAAGGGAGAAATTCCCGCTGCCACAATTGCTGCGATGCATTTGGCAGGTGCCGATGAAATATATTTACTCGGCGGTGTACAGGCAATGGTTGCAATGGCCATTGGAACAGAAACCATGGGAGCGGTGGACATGATCGCCGGTCCCGGAAATGCATTTGTTGCGGAAGCAAAAAGACAATTATACGGAAGAGTGGGCATTGACCTTTTTGCCGGCCCCACTGAAATTTTGGTGATCGCCGATGATACAGCCGATGCCGAAATGGTGGCGTGCGACATACTCGGTCAGGCAGAACATGGCCCCACTTCACCAGGCTGCCTCATCACCACTTCGAAGCAACTCGCACAACACACTTTGTTAGAAATCGAACGTCAATTAAAGGTGTTACCCACTGCGGATATCGCACGTGTGGCGTGGGAAGAAAATGGTTTTATCATTTTAGTAAAGGATGAAGCAGAAATGGTGGTGGAGGCAGATAAACTCGCTTATGAACATGTGGAAGTGCTGACAAAAAATCCGAATTATTTTCTCACCCACATGACCAACTACGGCGCACTTTTTCTTGGTCCCGAAACCAACGTTGCATATGGCGATAAGGTGATTGGCACAAACCATATTTTACCTACCAATAAAGCCGCAAGATATACCGGTGGACTATGGGTGGGCAAGTATTTAAAAACCTGCACATATCAAAGGTGTACCCGGGAAGGCAGTATAAAGATCGGCGAGTACGCGATGCGGCTTTGTGAAATTGAAGGATTTATGGGCCATAAAGAACAGGCCGGATTAAGAGTGAGGCGCTACTCCGGGAATAGTCGTACTAAATAGCTTTCTTCGTGATGGATATGAGTACAACGAATTAGTATGGATGTTGCGATCATTCTTTTTGCTTTAATCGTGCTTGTTTACACTGCATAC
>JBDTMM010000344.1:0-3126 GCA_039934275.1 Flavitalea sp.
TATTCCCTAACAGTCTGCCGCATGGCTTCCGGGTAATCAAGCAGGGTATTGATGTTGTCGCGGACTCTTTCCTTAAGTTCTGCGGGAGATTTTACGATGTCGTGGACCTCGGGTTTCTTCTGTTTGCAGCTAAACAGGCAAACTATAAAAGATACTAGAATTAGACCCGGAAATAGGGGATTTCGCGATTTTTCGGTTCTGATATCGGCATTCATCGCACCAATGATAATAAAAGGAATTGAATTAACCGCTATCCGTTTAATAATATCCGGGGAATATGCCTTTCGAGCATCAAAAGATCTGTTAATACGAGCGCGGTGACCGCTTCGAGTACCACAGGCACCCTTAAAGCAATGCAAAGGTCGTGACGACCCTTCACGGAAAAGGGCGCAACATTACCCGTTTCAAGGTTCAGGGTTTGCTGTTCTTTTGGAGTGGAAGAGGTGGGTTTGATGGCGATCCTGAACACAAGTTCATTGCCATTAGTAATACCTCCAACGACGCCTCCCGCGTGGTTGGTAACCGTTTTACCGGCAGCATTTTCAATGCTGTCGTTGTGCTCTATGCCAAACATTTTTGCTGCGGCAAAACCTGTTCCGAATTCAACACCTCTTACTGCGGGGATCGCAAATACAGCATGACTGAGAGCGGATTCGGCAGAATCAAAGAAAGGCTCACCCAATCCTGCGGGCAAACCGGATACCCTGCATTCAACAATTCCTCCAACGGAGTCTTTTGCATCGATGGCTTTTTGCAGACCTTTTTCAGTATCTTTTTCTCCACCTATCTCGGTGATGGTGGCTTCTACTTTTATGGTTTGGGAAGAAGTGGCGTGTGCGATGATCTTCTTCGATACTACGCCCGCAGCAACAAGCGCCACAGTTAACCGGCCACTGAAATGTCCGCTACCCCGATAGTCTTCAAAGCCACCGAATTTTTGCCTGGCCACCATGTCTGCATGACCGGGCCTGGGCACCGCTCGCTGTTTTGCATAATCGGTGGAGCGGGTATTGTTGTTTTCAAACATGATCGTGAGCGGCGCACCGGTAGTAATGTGGTTAAACAACCCACTTTTGAAAAAAGGAATGTCGTCTTCCTTGCGTGGGGTGGTTCCCTTTTGGGTACCGCCCTTTCTTCTTTCTATATCGGTGATGAAGTCTTCGGCAATTAGTGGTAACCCGGCGGGGCAACCGTCGATGGTGATGCCAACGGATTCGCCGTGCGATTCGCCAAATATGCTTACTCGGAATATGCGACCGAATGTGTTCATAGATTATGATTTATTTCCCTTTGCGATTTCTTTGCGATACTCCTTTAATGCAATCAGAGGTATCGCAAAGGGCGCAAAGGCGCTAAGAATAACTTACGACTGCCCCCAGTTTTTTCAAATCTTTATAAAACTCCGGGTACGATTTATCTATAGCTTCTGCACCGTCAATAGTTATTGGTCCCTGTGCCTTTAATCCCGCAACAGCACAGGCCATTGCAATGCGATGGTCGTGATGCGAATGCACAGAAGCAGCTTTAATAACAGCGCCACCGTGAACGGTCATGGCATCGCCATTCAAATCAATGACCACTCCCAATTTCGCAAATTCTTCCTGCAAGGTAATTCCCCTGTTGCTTTCTTTATGTGCCAGCCTGCTCACACCAGTGATGGTGCTGTTCCCTGCACAATGGGCAGCGAGCGCAACAAGCGGTGGAAACAAATCAGGGCAATCCGTTGCATCAAAATTAAATGCCTTTAATCCTGTTGATGAAATTTTTATTTTATCTTCTGTACTATTAATCGTTGCTGCAGCATCGTTAAGCGCCAGCAGGATGGCTTTATCAGCCTGCGATGATTTCACGCTCAAACCTTCTATCGTAATATTCCCTGCAATGGCACCTGCCACCAATAAAAATGCGCCGCCGCTCCAGTCGCCTTCAACGGTATATGTTCCGGAATGAAACCCGGTATCGTAATTATAATTGTGTACGATAAAATCTTCAGGTGAAATGCCATCACTCGCCTGCAACGCAGGAGTGATTAGTTCGAAACTGAATCTTTCATAATTATCATTTGCAACAAAAACGCCAAATTGTTTCATCACTTCAAGGGTGAGGTCTATATAGGGTTTGCTTTTTAAATTATTTACAGTGATGGTTACCCCATTCGCACGGGCAGCCGCGTAGGCCATCAGTAGCCCGGTAAGAAATTGTGAACTGAGCGACCCGTCAATTTCAATATCTGCGGGTATCAACGGACCTTTTATGGTGATGGGCAACTTACCTCCATTACTTTTAATTTCGATGCCGAGTTTTGGAAAAATCGCGTCGAAGAAATGCATAGGCCTGGTTAACAGGCTTCCGGTACCATTGATGGTTAGTTGTTTTTCGCTAAGTGCAGCGATGGGCGTGAACATTCTGATACCCAAACCACTTTCGCCACAGTTGATTTCTGAAGAAACGGGGTTTACGCGGTCACTCTTCACCTGTATTTTATCATCGCTCTGGCTGGTGATGCTTGCACCGAGTTTGACTATTACATCAAGTGCAGCAATATCATCGTTGGATATACCCGGATTTAAAATGGTAGTGGTTCCGCTGCTAAGCAATGCTGCAGCACAAGCGCGTTGCATGGAACTTTTGGAAGCTGGCGCTTTTATGATTCCTGAAATAACCGAAGGTTGAATTGTTACAATCATTGCTAATATATTCGCTACAGTACGGTAATTAGTTTCTCAAGCTGATCCAAAGGTATCGGCTTTATAACGGCCTTGCCTAAGCGTTCAAGCAGAATATAATTCATTACCAGTTTTTCTTTCTTTTTATCCATTTTCAATACTTCGAAGATCTCTTTTTTATCTACTTGCGCGAAAGTGGGCAACCCATATCTTTCTAACAGGCTTATGACCCTTTCTGTTTCCTTAAAACCATTTATTTTTTCAGAAAGTTTACAGGCCACCACCATCCCTATAGCTACAGCGTGGCCATGTGGTAATTTTAATTTATTCTCTACCGCATGTCCCCAGGTATGTCCGAAGTTTAATAACCTGCGTTCATCCTTTTCAAATTCATCAGAGGCAACCACATCAGATTTTAATTCAGCGTTCTTTTTAATGAGTTTGGAAATGGCCTTTACAT
>JBDTMM010000345.1:0-3114 GCA_039934275.1 Flavitalea sp.
TGACTACTTAATCACTGATTAGGCAGCCATGGCATACTGAGTATTGCCATTTGAAGTTTGAATATTCAGATTAACGTGCTAATTAAACAACGCACGACATGCTTACACTTTCAAAGATCTATGCTGTCAAAACCAATACAGCCCCAATTCATTTTGCGTCCTCTGCGAAAACTCTGTGTTTTTTGCGACACGCCTGATTGCGTAGAGAGTATCGCAAAGGGCGCGGAGTTTTCGCAGAGCACGCAAAGTTATTTAAATAAGAATCGCCAGAAATCCAATCCCAACGCATAGGCCATCAGCAATAATAATAAAATCATTCCCACCATCTGCGCGTACTCCATGAATTTATCACCGGGTTTTCTTCCGGTAATCATTTCATATAAGGTGAATATCACGTGACCACCATCAAGCGCGGGTATAGGCAGAATATTCATAAACGCCAGCACTATGCTCAGTAAAGCAGTCATACTCCAGAAACGTTCCCAATCCCATTGTGCGCCAAACATATTTCCAATACTCAAAAAACTGCCGAGCGATTCACTTGCCTTCACTTCTTTCGAAGTAAATAGTAATTTAAAGTTCTTTATATTATTAACCAAAGTGCCCCAGCCCTTACCGACACCTGCCGGTAAAGAAGCCAGGAAGGAGTAATGTTTTGTTTCGAATTTTAAGAACTTGTCCGGCGACTGAAAGTAAACACCAATTTTGGCGTTCCCATCCGTTTTTGCAGCTATCTCTATAGAATCGCCAGTAGACCTTATCACCGTAATGTTCACCACCGTGTCTTTATACTTCTGCATCTTCGACGCAAACTCAGGATAAAAATGTATCGGCGCACCATTCAATGCAATTACAGAGTCGCCTCTTTGTAAACTATTCTTTGTAAACTTCACCTTGGATAGTATCAGCGAATCCACCACCGCCGGATATGCCGGCCCTGCAAGCGGATCGCCTTTCCTTGCAATCAAGCTGCTTATCGTTCCCTCTGGTACATTCAGATCGATTTTCTTTCCGTCCCTTTCTACCTGTATCGTTTTTCCTTCATTTAAAATGAAATCAATGGATAACTGGTTGAAGTTTACCAGTTCCTTTCCATTGACACCTAATATATGGTCGCCATTGCGGATGCCAATTTTCTCCCCAAGTGTATCAACATATACACCATAAGTAAGATTTTTTAACGGCAACGTTTCTTCGCCCCATTTGAACAGGATCATCGCAAAAATAAAAAATCCAAGCAACATATTCACCGTTACCCCTCCTATCATAATGACAAGTCGCTGCCAGGCTGGTTTGCTCCTGAATTCATAAGGTTGCGCAGGAAGTTTGAGCTGTTCCTTGTCCATACTCTCATCAATCATTCCGGATATTTTTACGTATCCGCCCAAAGGCAACCAGCCAATTCCATATACGGTTTCACCGATCTTCTTTTTAAAAAGCGAGAACCAAGGATCGAAGAATAAATAAAATTTTTCAACCCGGCACTTAAATATTTTCGCCGGAATAAAATGCCCCATCTCGTGTAAAACAACAAGTATGGAAAGTGATAAAACCAACTGTCCGGCTTTAATGCCTACCGTTGACCAGTCAATTGCTAATAGCGTCATAGTGTGCTAGCCGTAAACGGCAGTTAAATTAGTATTTGAGAAAGTTCAAAGTTGGCAAATATCAGTCAAACGAGGCAGATTTCAGAAGGATTATCAAAATCATAACTTAATTAGCGATGCCGCAAAACTGCGCGATTCTGCATCGCTTTCATAATATTCCTCCAGTGTGGGATTTTGAATAAAGGCAACTTTTTGCATCGCTCTTTCTATTATATCTGTCATATCTAAAAATCCGATCCTGTTCCGTAAAAAAGCGTACACCGCAATTTCATTGGCGGCATTCATCACACAGGGAAGGTTCCCTCCTTTATATAATGCCTCGGTTGCCAGCGCCAGATTTCGGAACGTGCGCGTATCGGGCTCCTCGAAGTTCAATTGATTGGGTTTGCGGAAGTCGTACCGCGGGAAATCGCTTTTTAACCGGTGCGGAAATGTGATTGCGTACTGGATTGGAAGTTTCATATCGGGCATGCCCATCTGCGCTTTCATGCTTCCGTCTTCAAATTGTACCAAGCTGTGGATGATACTTTGTGGATGAACCATCACCTGCACCTGGCTGGGCGTCAAATTGAACAACCACTTCGCTTCGATCATTTCCAAACCCTTGTTCATCAACGTTGCTGAATCGATAGTGATCTTTGCACCCATGCTCCAGTTTGGATGCTGCAGGGCATGGTCTCTTTTTACGTTCACCAAAAAATTTGGCTTCTTACCTAAAAATGGGCCGCCCGAAGCAGTGAGAATTATTTTTTCAACCTTATTCCTCGATTCGCCGACCAAGCATTGAAATATGGCCGAATGTTCCGAATCGATGGGTATCACAGGTGCCTGGTGTTCCACCGCTTTTTGCATCACGATGTCGCCCGCTACTACCAATGTTTCTTTATTGGCGAGGCCCACGGCTTTTCCATGCTTAATTGCCTCCAAAGTTGGTTTTAATCCGGCAAAGCCCACTATTGCCGCGATCATCATATCGTAACCATCCATCGCCGCCGTTTCTACCAGTGAATCTTCGCCTGCAAAAACTTTTACGGTTGTGGAAGAGAGCGCATCTTTTACTTTCTGGTATTTTTTATCGTCGCCGATAACGACAATATTGGGGTTGAATATTTTTGCCTGTTGTATCAGCAGGTCCTCGTTCGATTGAGCGGTAAGGATTTCTGCAGAAAAAAGATCAGGGTGTGAGGCAATTACTTCAAGTGCCTGCGTGCCGATGGAACCGGTTGAACCAAATATAGCGAGTCGTTTTTTCATAGTGATTATTGTTCTGCGAACTTTTCCAAAACTTCGGCAACCTGCCTGTCGTTGCTAAGGCGGGGAACTTTATTTTGTCCACCCAATTTTCCAATCGATTTCATGTAATCGATAAATCCATGTTTCCTCACAGGCCTGATGCTTAAAGGTGAAAGAATATTTCCAGATATAAGGTCATCGTAGTAAATATTCTTTTTTCTCAGCAATGTTTCCACTTTACCCGCAAATTGCTTTAAGTTTTCGGGCTCGTTCT
>JBDTMM010000346.1:0-3093 GCA_039934275.1 Flavitalea sp.
CTCTTTGCACCTTTGTGTGAAACCCTTCATTCAAACTCCGGCAACTCCCCCAAATCTACCAACACCGCCCCCTTTTTCTCAAACGCCATGCAATAAGAACCATTTGTAATCACCAGGTATCTCACCGGAACCGACATATTATAACGCAGCACCTGGTCGAGTACGTCTGTTTTAAGTGGAATATCCATCGACTTGCACTCTACCATCATCCAGGGCTGATGAGATCCATTATACACCAATATGTCGAAACGTTTTTTCATCTCTCCCACCATTATTTTTTTTTCGAGCGCGATGAGCGTGGAAGGATATTTTTTAGTGTGAAGCAGGTATTGAACGAAATTCTGACGCACCCATTCTTCCGGTGTAAGTTGCAACCAGGTTTTTCTTATTTCATCGAATATTAAATCCTTATTGTTTTCGTTTTTTGTTTTGAACTCGTGAGCAGGATATTCTATTTTGACCATCTCCTTTCAATAATAGTGTAAATATTGTATATTATACAAATGAAAACAAAAGAAGAAATTGTACAGAACTGGTTGCCTAGGTACACAGGTGAGAAGCTCGAAAACTTTGGCAGGTATTTGTTGCTAACCAATTTTAGCCAGTACGTTCAATTGTTTTCCAGCTGGCACAATGTTCAGCCCGCCGATATTTACAAACCGATGCCGTGCGTAACGTCGGGGGATATTACGCTGATCAATTTCGGTATGGGCTCTCCTACCGCCGCTACTGTGATGGACCTGCTTACGGCGATACAACCAAAAGCGGTGTTGTTCCTTGGCAAATGCGGCGGACTAAAAAAGAGAAACAAACTGGGCGACCTTATACTGCCCATAGCTGCTATCAGGGGTGAAGGAACATCAAACGATTACTTTCCTCCTGAAGTGCCTGCATTGCCCGCATTTGCGTTGCAGAAAGCAGTCTCTACCACTATCCGTGATTACGGGGTCGATTACTGGACCGGAACAGTGTATACCACCAACCGGCGCGTGTGGGAACACGATGAAGACTTTAAATTATACCTTAAGAAAATAAGGGCCTACGCCATCGACATGGAAACGGCCACCATTTTCACGGTAGGGTTCTATAATAAAATTCCTACTGGCGCTTTATTACTCGTGAGCGACCAGCCGATGGTTCCTGAAGGAGTAAAAACTGAGGAAAGCGATAAAATGATCAATTCCGAATTTGTGGAGCGGCATTTGAAAATAGGAATGGATTCGCTAAAGCAACTGATCAATGATGGCATGACGGTGAGACACCTAAGATTTTAACCATGAACCCGCTACTAAGTATACATAATTTACAAATTGATTTTAATGGAGAGAACATCACCACCACAGCGGTAAAGGATATAACGTTTATGATTAATCGCGGCGAGGTACTGGGCATCGCTGGTGAATCAGGCTCAGGAAAATCCGTTACCTCGCTGGCCATCTTACAATTATTATCATCTCCTCCTGCAAAATACGTTCAGGGTGATATTTTATTTTCACCAGATGGTAACGCTCAAGTAAATATGGTCGGCACCGACAAAGAAGTTTTAAGATCGATAAGGGGAAAGCAGATCGCAATGATATTCCAGGAACCGATGACTTCCTTAAACCCGGTTTTCAGCTGCGGGTACCAGGTAATGGAATCTATAAAACTACATGGGAATATTTCATCCGAAGCAGCAAAAATAAAAACCATCGCGCTGTTTGAAAAAGTAAAACTCCCCTATCCTTCATCAATTTTCGACCGTTACCCCCACCAATTAAGCGGCGGACAAAAGCAAAGGGTAATGATTGCTATGGCCATGAGCGGCAACCCATCCCTACTGATCTGCGATGAACCCACTACTGCGCTTGATGTTACTGTACAAAAAACCATTCTTGCGTTAATAAAAGAGTTGCAATCCGAAACGGGCATGGGGGTGATATTCATTACACATGACCTTGGTGTGATCGCAGAGATTGCGGATCGCGTGATTATTATGAAAAAAGGAATGATAGTGGAGCAGGGAACCATAAAGCAGGTATTCGAAAATCCTCGTCATGCTTACACGAAGGCCTTGCTTGCCTGCAGACCGGCCCTGTACTCAAAAGGAACAAGCTTACCGGTGGTTAGTGATTTTATCGATGATAAATATTCTCCTACATTAATTACAAACACAGCTCCTTCTTCAGCCGATGGCAGCATTCTGATAAAAGTAAACGCCCTCGAAGTGTATTTCTCTTCGAAGCGGTCGTTCTTCGGTAAAACATCAGCCTATACTAAAGCGGTGGATGACGTAAGCTTCGAAGTGTATAAAGGCGAAACGCTGGGGTTGGTTGGTGAATCGGGTTGTGGTAAAACAACGCTCGGCCGCGCACTGTTACGATTAATCGAACCAACTGCCGGTAGTATTGAATACGAAGAAAAAAATCTTTTACATCTTACCCCTCACGAGCTTAAAAAATTCAGGAAAAATATTCAGATCATTTTCCAGGATCCCTATTCATCTTTAAATCCATCGATGACAATTGGTAGCGCTATCGAGGAAACGCTTGTCATACATAGCCGGCAACTCAACCGCCATCAACGAAAGGATAAAGTGATGGAGCTTTTGTCAAAAGTGAACCTCGACCCCGGACATTATTACCGCTACCCACACGAATTTTCTGGCGGTCAGCGACAGCGTATCGTTATTGCGCGGGCGCTTGCTGTACAGCCCAGCTTTATTGTTTGCGATGAATCCGTTTCGGCCCTGGATGTAAGTGTGCAGGCGCAGGTACTGAATTTATTGAACGACCTAAAGCAGGAATTTGGCTTTTCCACCATCTTTATTTCGCACGATTTATCGGTTGTCAAATACATCAGCGACCGCATTATGGTGATGCAAAAAGGGAGGCTGGTGGAAATCGGCGCTGCCCAACAAGTTTATGAAAATCCACGTGCTGAATACACCCGGAAACTCCTCAAATCCTTGCCTGGAGCGGCGCTAACGATGAAACCTTGATGCTGAAAACAGCCTTTCACGGACGTGTAAATAAAAGAGGGTATCCCGGTCTGGATTTGCTACCTTTGCCCGCTTGAAATTTGAGTTTACATGAAGTTATCCCAGTTTAAATT
>JBDTMM010000347.1:0-3087 GCA_039934275.1 Flavitalea sp.
GGTTCAGACAATCCCTTTGTTATTGGTCCCGCCTCTTTTGCATGTGACCGAAGCCAAATCCAACCACCCCACGCAAACAGGCTGCTTACGGAAAAAACAGAAAAACTGATCCACGTTCTCCTGCTGATATTTTTTTCTGTGGTTTCTTTACTTTTCATTAGGCAGGTTTTGAAGCATTTTCCTCACCGTCGGTTACTATGTTGTTTTGAGAAGTATTTGTTTCAGCATGTATGACCTCAAACCCCGTAATCACAGACCTGAAATTATTCCATCCTGCTATGATCACTTGTATCACGTGCACGAAAAAAAACAATAAATATCCAATGGTTAATACAAAATGTTCAATACGCGCGGCGTGGTAACCTCCCAGCATTGCGCAAAGCCAGTTGAATTGAACTGGTTTATAAATTGCTAAGCCGGTTATCAGTGAACCAAAGCCCATAATAATGATAGCGGTATACGCGATGCGTTGCGCCGCATTGTATTTATCCTGCGGTGGCAAACCCTTCCTGATATGCAGGTCGTGCAGTAACACCAGCCATGCCTCTTTAAATGATTTTCTATTTGGCAAAAGCATCCTCCATTCACCGGATATTGCAGTATATAGAATGTAAAGAAATCCATTGATGGCAAAGAACCACATAAATAAGAAATGGTAGGCCATTCCTTCCGCGAGCCTGAA
The DNA here is from genome assembly GCA_039934275.1 of Flavitalea sp. Classification (GTDB taxonomy): domain Bacteria; phylum Bacteroidota; class Bacteroidia; order Chitinophagales; family Chitinophagaceae; genus Flavitalea. The sequence goes on from JBDTMM010000347.1 coordinate 683, forward strand.
CTTTACATTAAAGAAGGTGTAAAAGGATTCCGGGAAAAATTTGAAAAGGCGTATGCCGCCAATTGAAATGGCATACTCATCGTTGGCCCAGTACACGATGATACCTGTCCATATCATAATAAAAAGCACCGGGAAATTTACCCAATGAAACCATCGCATTGCAAGCGGATGTTTTTCTCTGATTAATTTCACAGTGCCTTAATTTGTTTTGTATGCAATCTACATTTTAGATTTCATACCCTTCATTTTCGACATTTTACCATCCATGTAAACGCATTCGCCATCTTTCATCATCGTGGTTTTGCCGTCCTTGGTGGTTACCGATCCATCGGGTGCCACCATTGTGCCATTGGTCATGGTCATGTTGTCGGTCATTGCCATGTTTTCTCCGCCTTTCATTACCATCATTTTGCCGTCTTTCATCATAACGCAATCTTTCATCATCTTATGTCCCATCTTTCCTTTGCTCATGGAGGAATCCTGCATCTTGTCGTCCATCTTATTTTCCTGCGCGGAGAGTGTACAGGTAAACAATAAAGCAACCGTAGCGAGTACCAAAAGTTTTTTCATACAAGAAATTTTTTTGCTGTCTTTGCGACGAGCAGGTTAAGAAATTCGTTAAGTCAGTAATATTGCAGCAACAATCATTCCTGTAAATTTGTTTATTTATAGGTTAATGGGGCATTTCAGAATAAATATTCTCATATTTACCTTAGTAACAGGTTTACAAGAGTAACTAGAGAAATAAATATGGATGCATGGCTGTTGAAAATTGGTAAAATTGCCCTGACGCTACTACGGCGTATTCTCCTCCTCCTTCCCCTGGCTGCCGTAACAGGTTCTCTTGTGGCCCTTTTTCTCTGGTTATTGGATCTTTCTACAGTAACGAGATGGAAATATAATTGGATTATTTATTTGTTACCGTTTGCAGGTGTAATAATAAACCTGTTGTACAGGTATTCGGGAAAGAATGCAGATTTAGGCAACAAACTGATCTTTGATGAGATTCATGAACCCGGCGGTGGGGTGCCCGCGCGCATGACTCCACTCGTTTTGGTTTCCACACTTATTACCCATCTTGTCGGCGGATCGGCCGGCCGGGAAGGAACCGCAGTACAAATGGGGGGAAGCATGGCGGGCGCTTATTCAAGATGGTTGAAATTAAAACCGGGCGACCTAAAAATCATCCTGATGGCAGGAATAGCGGCAGGATTTGGGGCAGTATTTGGAACTCCCATCGCCGGAACCGTGTTTGCACTAGAAGTTATAGCGATCAGGAAAGTTAGAATCGATGCTATTGTTCCCTGTTTTTTCGCAGCCCTGATTGCCAGCCAGGTTTGTACATTATGGGGCATTCATCATACTGCCTATTCCATCGCCTCGAGAATATTGCCAGGTGCCCTTATCCCGTATGTTCATTTTAATCCGGCCCTGCTACTGAAGGCGTTATTTGGAGGGATAATATTCGGATTAACAGGATATTTTTTTTCCTGGCTGCTCCATTTTATAAAAGATTCCGCCACCAGAATTATCAAAATAAAATGGCTGATCCCCGTTATTGGTGGTATAATAATCATTGCACTTTGTTACGTTGCGGGAACCCGCGATTACCTTGGTCTGGGTGTTGTATCCGAACATGAACACGGGGTATCGATCGTTTCCTCTTTTATAGTGGGTGGGGTGGATGCCTGGAGTTGGTTATGGAAGATCTTTTTTACTGCGGTTACACTCGGTACCGGATTTAAGGGGGGTGAAGTGACCCCGCTTTTTTTTATTGGTGCCTCGCTTGGAAATATTATTGCGGTGCATACCAGCTCCCCGGTTGATCTGTTCGCGGGACTCGGATTTATCGCTGTATTTGCCGGAGCCACCAATACTCCGCTTGCATGTACCTTTTTAGGCATCGAACTTTTCGGAGGTGAATACGTTGTATATTATGCCGTGGCCTGTTTTGCAGCTTATTATTTCAGCGGTCATAAAGGAATATATTCAACGCGCCGTATATCGAAATATAAAATACAATCCCTGATGAATAAACTTGCAGCATCGTCGGCAAACAGGTCGTAAACCTTATTTCACCGTAGTCCCCTGATAACCATTCAACAGTCTGCATTCCTCCCTTTGAAACATCCAATTACGAGGATGTATTAATCAATCAAAACTGAATGTATGAGAGCCATCAAGAGCAAATTATTTTCAGGTTTTTTATTTCCTTCTTTTTTTCAACTTTGTTTTGTTTTTTTATTCTCTACCAATTGTTTTGCCGGGAATACGCAGAAGAATTTTTCGATTACAGACGACATTTTAATAAAAGGAAAGGTTACCGTAAATGGAAAGGGAATTGCCGGCGTTAGCGTTCAGCTTAAAAATACAAAAACCGGCAAGGTTACCAACGACAATGGCGA
>JBDTMM010000348.1:0-3068 GCA_039934275.1 Flavitalea sp.
ATTACCCAATAAAGACCGGTGGTCTTCTTGGCTATAGGATACGCCAGTGATTTCAGTCCCCATGGCTTTTCGTTCAAAATTGCACCGCCAGCGTCTGTAACCATGGCAGCAAATTTCTTTTGACCGGCTTTGTAGTCGTCATCCGAAAGCACAGGGGTAAAAATCACCATCAATTCGTAGTTCTGCATTACCCTGTTTTTTTCCCGTTATCCGGGAGATGAAAAAATATTTTTTTTAAATGGGCAGCAAAGGTAGGGATATGACATGAGATTCCGCAGTAACTTGCGCAAAATTAACCGTCATGCAAAAAGGATCGATACGCGTTCAAACCGAGAATATATTCCCGATAATTAAGAAATTTCTATATAGCGACCATGAAATTTTCCTTCGTGAACTGATAAGCAACGCAGTAGACGCCACCCAGAAGCTCAAAACCCTCGCCTCCATTGGTGAAATTAAGGGTGAACTGGGCAATACCAGCATCGAAATTAAACTCGATAAAGAAAATAAAACGATTACCATTTCCGACAAAGGAATAGGAATGACCACCGAAGAAGTGGACAAATACATCAACCAGGTGGCCTTCTCCGGTGCCGAAGAGTTTCTCGGTAAGTATAAGGGACAGGCAGAAGCCAATATTATAGGTCACTTTGGACTGGGATTTTACTCCGGGTTCATGGTGAGCGAGCAAGTTGAGATCTTCACCAAAAGTTATAAGGATTCTGCAGCCGTTCGCTGGGATTGCGACGGTAGCCCCGAGTTTACCCTGGAAGAAACCGAAAAAGCTACCCGTGGTACCGACATCGTACTCCACATCAACCAGGAAAGCGAAGAGTTTCTCGACGAATCACGCATAAAATCCATACTGGATAAATTCTGCCGCTTTCTTCCTGTGCCGATCATGTTTGAAGAAAAACAGATCAACACCACCAACCCTGCCTGGACAAAAAAACCATCAGAACTCAGTACACAGGACTACCAGGATTTTTACAAACAACTCTACCCTTACGGCGAGGCGCCTTTATTCTGGATTCACCTGAATGTGGATTATCCTTTCAATCTTACCGGGATCCTGTACTTCCCAAAAATTAAACAGAGTTATGAAATTCAAAAGGATAAGATCCAGTTGTACAGCAACCAGGTTTTTGTTACCGATGAAGTAAAAGATATTGTTCCGGAATTTTTAATGTTGCTGCACGGTGTGATAGACAGCCCTGATATTCCGCTGAACGTTAGCCGCAGTTATTTGCAGGGTGATCCAAACGTAAGAAAGATCAATAACCACATCACCAAAAAAGTGGCGGACAAATTAGACGAGCTGTTCCATAAAGAAAGAAAGGAATACGAATCGAAATGGGAGAGCCTCGGTTTGTTTGTGAAATATGGGATGATGACCGATGACAAGTTCCTTGAAAAAGCGAACAAGTTTCACTTATTCGAAGATGTTGAAAGCGGAGTCTTTTATACATTAGAAGAATACCGAAGCGCAACCGAAGCGATACAAAAAAATAAAGAAGGCAAACTGGTTATACTTTATTCCACCAATAATATCCAGCAGGATGCATATATCCGCGCGGCACAGCAAAAGGGTTTTAAAATCGTAAAACTGGAAACTATTGTTGATGCGGCATTTATTAACCAGATGGAAATGAAGTGGGAAAATGTCCATTTCGTAAGGGTTGATGCCGACATTACCGACAACCTGATAGACAAATCCGATACGGCAGAAAGTTTATTGAGCACCGAAGAAAACGAAAAAATAAAATCGCTTTTCAGCTTCGAAGTTCCGCAACTGCATGTAACGGTTGAAGTAAAAGGATTAAGTACCGAAACGCCACCGGTTGTTGCTACAAGACCCGAATTTATGCGCAGGATGAAAGATATGTCTGCTGTCAATGGTGGAGGCATGGCCGGCTTTTATGCAAATATGCCCGACGAAGTAACGCTCACTATCAATGGCAATCACCCCATTTACCAGAATATTTTAAAAGAAGAGGATCACGACAAACAACAGAAGTACGTCCGTAACCTCGGCGATCTTGCATTGTTATCGCAGGGATTGCTGAAAGGTAATGACCTAACTGCCTTCATTAACCGAAGTGTTGAACTGATGGAAGGAGATAAAAAAAATAAGATCGTTTTAGAGGCTTAGATCAATCACTTTCATCTGCAGGCTCTTTTGATCGTTCCATTCGTTTTCATCCAGCGTAAGTACGATACTGAATGGTTTGCCCTGTGTTACCATATCGAATTTATGGGCAAGGTTAAAGCCTATGCCGGTAAATACGAGGTTGTTTCGGGTGACAGAGAATTTGATATGTGTATCTTTTACTAGTTTACAATGACCGGTATTGTACACATTTTTTAAAACAAATACCGGCTTTTGATTTGCGGGCCCAAATGGTTCCATTTGCCTGATGATGTTGTAGAAAATAAGATTGATGTCTTTTAATTCAATTTCGGCATCGATAATTATTTCGGGAATTAATAATTCATCGGTGATGGTTGCGGCCACTACTTCTTCGAAACGATTTTGGAACGCACCAACATTAGCTGCGTGCATGGTCATACCCGCCGCATAAAAATGCCCGCCATAACCGATCAGCAGGTCCTTGCATTGATGAACCGCTTCATACACATTGAATCCCGGAACGCTGCGCGCCGAACCCGCAATAAAATCACCCGATTTTGTAAGCACAATTGTTGGGCGATAATAATGTTCTATTAATCTTGATGCAACGATTCCAACCACGCCTTTGTGCCAGTGCGACTGGTATACAACCGTGGATTTTTTTACAGGAGATTCTTTGGTATTAAAAATAAGCTCGAGTGCTTCTTTGGTAATAGACTGGTCCGCTTCCTTTCTATCCGTATTATCCGAATGAAGCATTTCTGCATAGCCGAGTGCTTCATCGTATGAATCTGCAATAAACATCTGTACCGCTTTTCTTGCATCGTCCATTCTTCCTGCTGCATTTATTCTTGGTGCGATCATGAATACAAGATTGCTGATCAGTATTTCTTTTTTCAATCCGCTTAAATGCATCAGTGCTTTTATGCCCGTATTA
>JBDTMM010000349.1:0-3046 GCA_039934275.1 Flavitalea sp.
GTGTCCTTTGTAAACATGCTTAATGGAAACATTACATTTTTCTCCACTGTAAGGCTGTCGAATAACGCAGAACCCTGGAAAAGCATTCCTATCTGTTTGCGAATTTCCTTTTTTTCATTCACATTCATGTGGATGAAATCCTGGCCATCGTACAGTATTTTTCCCTCATCGGGCTGGAATAAACCCACCAGGCATTTCATGAAAACTGTTTTTCCACTGCCACTAGCCCCGATGATCAGGTTGCATTTTCCTTCCTGCATATCTGCGGAAACATCATTTAAAATAACGTTTTCTCCGAATGACTTCCTGATATTTTGTACTTCTATCATTGTAATAACAACGCTGCAAGAATGTAATCTGCAAACAGAATGGCTACACAGCTTACCACCACCGCTTTTGTGCTTGACCGTCCTATTTCCAGCGAACCACCTTCTACATAATATCCATAGTAGGCGGGTATGCTGGAAATAATAAAGGAAAAGGTATATGCTTTTATCAAGGCAAAAAATACATTGAAGGGTACGAAGTTTGAGAGCAAACCCGCATCATAAACATTGGGTGCAAGTATGCCGGCACTAAGTCCTGCTACCCTTCCGCCCCAGATTCCAAGTGCCATGGATATGACCACCAGCAATGGGATCATCATCAGCGCTGCAAGGATCTTTGGCAGTACGAGATATGTTTTTGTGTTGATGCCCATAATCTCGAGCGCATCGATCTGTTCGCTCACACGCATGTTGCCCAACTCACTCGCAATTTTACTTCCCACCACTCCGGCCAATACTATACAAACCAATGTGGGAGCGAATTCAAGTATTACCGTATCGCGAACGATCTGTGCAATTGTGCTCTTTGGAATAACCGGGCTCACCAGCTGATAGGCGGTTTGCAATGCCGACACCGCCCCCATAAAGAAAGAAATAATCACAACAATGCCTAGCGATCCGATACCAATCTCCTTGCACTGGTGCATGAATTCCTTCCAATACATTTTTGCATTCTCCGGTTTGGAAAACATTCCCTTCATCAACAACAAATACCGGCCGAATTCCGTGAAAAAATGCATAAGATTTAATGGCGCCTTTATGTTTTCAAGATACAATATTAACTGCTATTGTGCTTTTGTCAAGCGCTTCCACCAGGAAGAGCGCACCACCTCTTCTTCAGGGGTTGGCTTTGTTTTTGTCTGTGCGTCGATAACGGCCACCATGGCCATGTTCACGATGCTTCTTACCGAACTTCCCAATTGCAACACGTGCACAGGTTTTTTAAGCCCCAGCAATATCGGGCCGATAGCGTCCGCTCCGCCCACTTCTTTTAATAAATTATATGCCACGTTACCCGCAGCAAGGTTTGGAAAGATAAGTGTGTTCACTTCCTGGTCGGCCAGTTCACTGAATGGATAATTCTCCGCAAGCAGTTCCCTGTTGAATGCAAGACTTGCCTGCATTTCACCATCTACTATTAACGTTGGATTTCTTTTTTTAATGATCGCCGTTGCTTCAGCCACTAATCTCGCTTCGGGCGAATTACTACTACCGAAATTGGAATAACTGAGCATCGCGATCCTTGGCGTAAGACTGAAATTGCTGACCTCTTTAGCCACCATCAAAGTGATATCTGCAAGTTCTTCTGCCGTTGGATTAAAGTTTACAGTAGTATCAGCTAAAAACAGCGGACCTTTTTTTGTAAGCAGCAGGTACATGCCCGCAATCTTTTTTACCCCGGGTTCGGTGCCAATGATTTGTATCGCGGGACGAATGGTGTCGGGATAATTTTTTGTAAGACCTGATATCATGGCATCGGCATCACCCGTTTCTACCATCATACAACCAAAATGATTTCTCAGACTGATAGTTTTCTGCGCTTCATAAAGATTGTATCCCCTGCGGTTGCGTTTCTGGAAAAACAGTTCTGCGTATGCTTTCTTTTTTTCTTCATTCTCGTCGGATTGCGGATCGATTATGGGCATTCCGGTTAAGTCGATTCCATTTGCATTTGCTATTTCACGGATCTTCTTTTCATTACCGAGTAAAATAGGATAGGCTACTCCTTCATCAAAAACGATCTGGGCAGCCTTTAATATTTTTACGTTATCGGCTTCTGCAAAAACCAGCCTCCTGGGATCTCTTCTTGCCTTATTTCCTAAAACTCTTATCAATTGATTATCGAGTCCTAAACGTTTATTGAGCGTTATCGCATACTCATCCCAGTTAGCAATGGTGCTTTGAGCCACACCTGAATCAATTGCTGCTTTCGCTACTGCCGGAGCAATAGTGGAAAGTAACCTTGGGTCGAGTGGTTTTGGAATGATGTACGTTGGGCTGAAAACTAAATTATTGGTATTGTAAGCAATGTTTACAATATCGGGAACCGTGGTACGGGTAAGCTGTGCGAGCGCGTGTACCGCAGCAAGTTTCATTTCTTCATTTATGGTTGTTGCACGGACATCAAGCGCACCGCGGAAAATAAATGGAAATCCCAATACATTGTTTACCTGGTTTGGATAATCGCTTCTGCCTGTAGCCATGATCACGTCTTCACGCGCTGCGACAGCATCTTCATAAGTGATTTCGGGGTCGGGGTTGGCCATTGCAAAAACGATGGGTCTTTTAGCCATGCTTTTTACCATTTCTTTTGTAAGTATGTTGCCCACGCTTAAGCCTATAAATACATCGGCGTCTTTCATTGCCTGCGCGAGTGTGCAATCCTGTTTTACGGTGGCGAATTCTATTTTATCTTTTTCAAGATCGGGGCGATCTGAATAAAGACAGCCCTTCCTGTCGAACATGGTGAAGTTGGAAGACTTTGCACCAAGTGACTGATACAATTTTACACACGCCATTGCCGCGGCTCCCGCGCCATTAACCACAAATTTTACTTTATCGATTTTCTTTTTCTGCAGGTCCAGCGCATTTAATAATGCAGCGGCGCTGATAATGGCTGTGCCGTGCTGGTCGTCGTGCATGACGGGGATCTTCATTATCTCCCGCAGTTTTTGTTCTATGTAAAAACATTCTGGTGCCTTGATATCTTCGAGGTTGAT
>JBDTMM010000350.1:0-3041 GCA_039934275.1 Flavitalea sp.
CTGGCCGTCGCGGAGCGTGTTGACAGCCCCCTTGAGCTTTTCATTTTCGATTTTCATCCATCTTTTTTCAAAAAACCGGACCGCATTTTTTTTGAGCTGCTCACTGTATTCTTTTCCGAAAGCATTTTGAATAAAAAGAAGATCCGCTCCTTCCATGGTTCGTAATGAAGTCATGATGTATTCATTGAAGCGTTGTTCACTGGTCAACATCTCCTGCTCAAATTGCAGGGAGTTATTCTTTAATGACTGAATATACAGCGCGTTGTTTGCAACATTCCATTGTCGTGAAATGCCGTTGTATGAATGTGCGGAAGGTCCAAAACCAATGTACTTTGCACTGCTCCAGTAAGAACTATTGTGAATGCTCCTTTTCCCCGGGAGCGAAAAGTTAGAAATTTCGTATTGCTCGTATCCATTTTCTTCAAGGAATGATAACATTATCTGGAACTGCCTCGCCTGGTCATCGGCACTCACATTCTGCACCACCTTCTTTTTTATCATCGAATCCAATGGTGTTTTCGACTCAACGGTGAGTGCATAACACGATAGATGCGGAACACGAAAAGAAACGGCCGTTGATAGATTTTGTTTCCATTTTTCATCGGACAGGGTAGGGCCGCCATAGATGAGGTCGATGGTTACATTCGTAAAGCCTGCTTCCCTTGCCAGTGGTATACATACCGCCGCCTGTGATGCGGAATGCGCCCTGTTCATCCACCGAAGATCCTCTTCAAAGAAAGACTGGATGCCAATACTCAACCGGTTTATACCTATCTGTTTCCATGATCGCAGCGCTTCGGACGTAATATCATCCGGGTTTGCTTCGAGTGTGACCTCTGCATATGGAGATACGGGATACGTTTTCTTCAGCGTGGAAATAATCAATTCAAGATCGCCTGACCTCAGCAATGATGGGGTTCCTCCTCCAAAATAAATGGAGGTTACGGATTCACCTTCAGTATAATCCTTTCTCAATTCTGTTTCTTTCAATAAAGCCTCTAAAAAATCGTTCTGTAGCTTCAAAGAAGTGGAGAAATGAAAATTGCAGTAATGGCATGCCTGTTTGCAAAAGGGGATATGGAGGTAGATGCCGCACATTCAACGTGTATATTTGTTCACAGATGGCAAAGTTAACCGTATATCAGAAGATATGCCGGGTGATGAAGGTTCCGCCACGGACCTGTCAATTCATGGCCATACTTTTCGTATTTGTATCGATCGCTTCTGTTACAAAAGCGCAATACAAACTTCACATAAACGGAGTGGATAAAAACACTTCTTTTTTTACCGACACCATGAAACTGCTGGATCACTTTGCAAACCTGCAAACCTGCATGGGGTATGTGAACACGCTGCCCGCGCTTCTTCAATCCAAAGGCTATCCATCGGCATCGGTAGACAGCGTTGGTTATGACAGCACTTCGGCTCAATGTTTTTTATATGCTGGCGACGTATTAAGATACAGCTATCTCCATACGGATTCACTGGAAGGTCCGCTGGTACAGACCATCGGCCTCAACAGGAAAAGCAAAAAACCATTTTCTGCGGTGCAATTCAAACAAACGCAGGAAAAGATTCTCGACTATATGGAAAATAACGGCTACCCGTTTGCCAAAATAGAACTGAATGATGTTCGTTTCGCGAACGACAGTATATATGGCAGTCTCAAAATTGAAAGGGGCCCGCTTTACAAAATCGATAGCATCCGGAACCTGGGCACAGGCACCATTTCTACCCCTTTTCTGCAACAATACCTCGGCATCCGGAATGGTAGTATTTATAGAAAGGAAAAACTGATGGGCATCAGCAGCAAGATCAGGGAACTCCCATACCTGCAGGAAAAACAGCCGTGGAACCTTTCCCTGCTTGGCACTGGTTCGATTCTAAATGTTTATCTCGATACCAAAAAAAGCAGCGAGGTGAATGTTCTTTTGGGACTGCTTCCATCCAACGATCAGCTTGCAAACAACAAACTGCTCGTAACAGGCGAAGCCACCATCAACCTGAAAAATGCGCTCGGCAGCGGAGAAACCATCGGCCTTAACTGGCAGCAATTGCAGGTGAAATCGCCAAGACTAAACCTGTTATTTCAGCAGCCCTATCTTTTTGGTTCACCCTTTGGAATGAATTTTAATTTCGATCTTTTCAAAAAAGATTCGTCTTACGTAAATGTCAGTATACTTCTTGGCGCTGCTTATTCAGTGTCGTCTCGACAAACCGGTAGTGTATTCATTCAGAATATGATTTCAAACCTGCTCACGGTTGATACATTCGCGGTTAAGGGTTCGCGAAAACTTCCTGACCAGGCAGATATTACCTCCATTGATCTAGGGGTGAACTACAATGTGCTTACCACGGATTACCGTTTCAACCCGCGAAAAGGAACTGAATTTTCAATAACCGCATCCGCAGGCACAAAAAATATTAAGAAGAATAACATCATTATAAAACTGGTAGACGACAATGACCCAGGTTTCAATTACAACTCTCTTTACGACACTTTTAAATTAAAAAGCTATGAGTTCCGCCTAAAATTGAACGCGGCGCATTATTTTCCTGTAAGTCGGGTATCAACATTTAAGGCTGCATTAAATGGCGGATGGTTCGAAAGCCCTACTGTTTTCAGGAACGAAATGTTCCAGATCGGTGGATATAAACTGTTGCGTGGGTTTGATGAAGAAAGCATTTACACTACGCGGTTCGCGGTGGCAACTGCGGAATACCGTTATCTAGTGGGGCAGAATTCCTATTTATCTGCTTTCTCTGATTTTGGTGTTACCGCGAGCCCTGTTGGTGGTCGCATGGTTAGTCATAATTTTTTGGGGGCGGGAGTGGGCATGGCCTTTGAAACCAAAGCAGGAATTTTTAATATATCATATGCAGCAGGTAAACGTGAAGACCAGAAATTCAATATTCGGCAGTCGAAGATCCATCTTGGCTATGTAAACTATTTTTAGCATACCTTATTTTTGCATCGCAAACTCATTAGGTGAAGTATTTATCGGCGTTTCTTTTTCTCATTTCGTTTTTTTTTATCCAGC
>JBDTMM010000351.1:0-3036 GCA_039934275.1 Flavitalea sp.
ACAAAAGATATTGCCACGCTTTTGGGTTTGTCAAAAAAAACCGTGCAAAACCAGATCGGTAAGGCTCTGGAAAAATTAAGGACAACTTTATTGCACTTGTGTATTATTGGTCTGATCCTTTTTTAGTACCATTTTCAATACGAATAAAAATTTTTATGCGGAGTGGGGCATTTCTCTATTTTCGGGTCATTATAAATAGGTCAATAGCACTGTTCTAAAATGGATAAACACTACTTTATTGAATTGTTGCGGAAGTATCTGGATGGAAATGCAACAAAAGCTGAAGTGCGGTTTATTTGGAGCTACTATAACCTTTTTCAATCGGAACCGGAGGTCCTGGCATTGTTTGGCAGTGAAAAAAGGAATGAACTGAAGAAGGATTTACGAGAGGACATCTGGAAAAATATCGGCATGAAGGAAAAATCGGTTAAGAAAAAGGGCAGCATTGTCCTTATGAAAACTGCGTTGGCGGCAGCGGCATCGATCCTTATCCTGTTAGCCGTAAGGCAACTATTCTGGCAGGCAGACCCTGTGAAGCCGGCAGCAGTTCATGGCCTGGCATTGATAAGAAACAGTAATCACGTTATTTCCCTTCCCGATGGAAGTACTGTAACCATGAGTTCAGGAAGCAAATTGAATTATCCATCTGCTTTCAGTGCTTCAGGTAAAAGGGAAGTGTATCTTGAGGGTGAGGCATTTTTTGATGTGAAGCACGACACCTCTCATCCGTTTGTGGTTCATGCCGCAAATGTGAACGTAACGGTGCTGGGAACCGCATTTAATGTGAAAGCTTTTTCAGAAGAAAATGATATTACTGTTACCGTTAAAAGAGGTAAGGTGAGCGTAAGTGATCCATATAAAACACTTGGAACCATTACACCTCTCCAGCAGATTGTCTACAACAAACAAAATCAAAATTCCATACAGCAAACCGTTGTTACAGAAAAATATCTTAAGTGGAGAGAACGCGATTGCCTCTTCGATAACCTAACTATTACTGAGGTAGCCGCATTACTGGAAGAACGTTTTAAAGTGAAAATATTTGTAGATGACCGGATTGCCAGTTCTGGAAGATTTACCGCCGCATTTCCCAAAAATGAAAGCCTTGATGAGGCCCTAAAAAGTATTTGTGAGTTCAATACTGCAACCTATAGATATGATAAAGAAAAAGCAACGGTATATATTAACGCTGATCACTAGGAAGGTTTAAAATATACAGGAAGGAATTTATTTAGATTAATCCGGAACCTTATTAATTCGAGCATTTAAAATAAGGCAATAAAAAACCCTCCGACATCCTCCTTGCTGTGGCAAGAAGTTATTGGAGGGTCGTGCAGGGATTCGAGTGCAATCGAATCCAGGCATCTGAGTTTAAATTCTCCGCTTACGCGGATATTTCGTCACTTAAACACACCAAAACTATGAATTTTTCAGTGACTCCTGCAAAATTACAGCGCGGTTACACCTTTAAAAAGTTTATTGAGAAATTATTCACTAACTCTCTTATGCGTATTGGAATCAATACATTGGCGCTTGTCTTAGCAGCCAGTAATTTGTTGAGCGCCTCCCCTGTAAAGGGCCAGCGGGTAGACCAGGTGTACATATCAATGGAACTCAGCCACGAATCTCTGATCGATGCTTTTCACAAGATCGAGAATCAGAGCAATTTCCGTTTTATGTACCGCTATAACGAGGTTAAAAATTACAGTGATCTCAATGTAAAAGCCAGCGGCCAAAGTATTGAAACCTTTTTGAAACTTATCCTTACCGATACGCGACTCTCATACCGGCAGGTAAAGAATCAGATACTTATTATGCCGGCCAAAAGCCTCGCATTTGAACCGCCTCCGGAAATAAACAAACCCGCAAAAAACCGCCTAATTAATATTGTACACGGCGTTGTTACCAATTCCAAAGGAGATCCTGTAAGCGGCGTAAGCGTTGCCGTAAAAGGAACAGAAATAGGCACCTCAACGGATGAAAATGGTAATTATTCCATTTCTGTACCGGCGAATGGAAACCTAATCTTTTCTTCTATTGGTTTTGAAACGCTTGAAGTGTTTGTAAATAATCAAACCAATCTAAATGTAAAGTTGGAGGAAAGCTCCAGGGCCATGAACGAAGTGGTGGTGACAGCACTGGGTATAAAAAGACAAAGTAAATCCTTAACGTATGCCACTCAATCGCTTCAGGGCGATAAACTGAGCGAGACAAAAGATGTGAACATGGTTAATTCGCTTCAGGGGAAAGTGGCAGGGTTGGTTATTACAAGAACTGCCAATGGACCGGGCAGCTCTTCAAATGTTTTACTTCGTGGCAACAGATCCATTACCGGAAATAATGCGCCATTGTATGTTACCGATGGTGTACCCGGAGAAATAGGATTGCAGGACGGCGACAATATAGAAAGTGTTACCATTTTAAAGGGCGCATCTGCCGCTGCACTTTACGGCAGTGCCGGACAAAATGGTGCCATCCTCATCACCACAAAAAGAGGCACATCGGGTAAAATGGCGTTTACTTACAATGGTGGGTTGGCCTTTGACCAGGCAGCTGTTTACCAGGATCTCCAGTTTCAATATGGTCAGGGAGATGCAGGAATGTACGTGTCTAATTCGGAACATAGTTTCGGTCCGAAAATTACGGGCCAGGACGTAACGCTCTGGAATGGCGATGCAGTTAAATTATCAGGACAACCCAATCGTTTCAGGGATTTTTTCAGGGTGGGTAGTACTTTGAATAATTCTATCAGTCTTACATCCGGAAATGAAAAAACGCAAACCTATTTTTCCTATGCCAATATCCAGGCGCAGGGGATTATGCGCAACAACAATTTAAACAGGCACATATTCAATCTAAAGGTCAGCAACAATGTTACATCAAGACTTTCCATTGATGCCAAGGTTACCTATATAAATGAAACTACTGACAACGCACCAAATGATTATGCGGTTACCTCAATTTTCCGCGCACCGGTTTCTATTCCACTCAGTGCCATGCAGGATTATGAATATAAAGATGAAGAAGGCAATCCTA
>JBDTMM010000352.1:0-2999 GCA_039934275.1 Flavitalea sp.
CCAGCCGTGCGATAGGTAGCGCGGTTGGAGACAATCCGGTTGCCTATATTATTCCTTGCCACAGGGTTATAAAGTCCACCGGCGAATTTGGACAATATCATTGGGGCACTACGCGAAAAAAAGCAATGATCGGATGGGAAGCGGCACTCGCATCTGGTGAACATGAATAAAATACGATTTGATTGGCGTTCTTTGCGATACCCATTTTGTGGGAAGAGTATCGCAAAGAGCGCAGAGAGAGCGAAGAGTTAATTCATAATTTAATCGAGCGTGCCTATTGGCAACACTTTCCGGCCGTAAACCTCATTGAGTAAATTGGCAACACCTGTGTAAATAGCGGACCCGCCGCAAACGATGCCTTCGTATCCCGCAAACGTTTTGATGGACGCATTTTCTGTGTAATCGCCTATAGCCAGTAAAAAGAATAAAATTGTGAGCGAAGCAAATACAAACTGCAACGCACGGTTTATTTTGAGTGTTCCTATAAATAATAACCCAGTGAATATCCCCCAAAGTAAAAGATAAGTTGCCAACGCATTGCCAGAGGTGGCTGCAACCCATCCCCATTTTGGCATCAGGATCAAGGCAACGAGTGAAAGCCAGAAAAATCCGTAAGAAATAAAGGCAGTCATCCCAAAAGTGTTATTCTTCCTGGATTCAAGCACGCCGGCGATCACTTGCGCAATGCCTCCATAAAAAATGCCCATAGCAAGGATCATTGAATTCATTTCAAAAAATCCTGCGTTGTGGATATTCAATAGAACGGTGGTCATTCCAAACCCGAATAAACCGAGCGGTGCCGGATTTGCGCTGTTGTCCTTAATTATAGTGGTGGAACTTTCCTGGCCTGATAACATGAAGATTTAATTTTGAAGTTTAGGAATGTTAGTCTTCAAAAATATAGTTTTTGCAAGAAACTTCTACCGATAATCTATACCAGAAATCAGGCAAGAATATTTTCTATTTCCTTAAGCTCTCCATCGCTGAATGAAAGGTTATCAAGGGATGCAAGGTTTGCATCGAGTTGTTTAATCGAGCTCACTCCTATCAGTACCGAAGTCACCACCGGCTTTTTCATCAGCCAGGCAATCGCCATCTGTGATAGTGACTGTTCCCGCTTTTGGGCCAGCGCATTGAGTTTGGCAACCCTTTGAACTCTATCGTCCGTCACTTCTTTACGTTGCAGGAAGCCGGTTTCTTTTGCTGCTCTCGATCCTTCTGGGATACCTTTTAAGTACCTGTCGGTAAGCAGGCCCTGAGCAAGCGGTGAAAAAGGAATACATCCAATTCCGACTTTCTCCAATACGTCCAGCAAACCCTGTTCTGCATCTCGGACGAACATGGAATATTTTGGCTGGTGTATTAAACAAGGTGTACCCAGGCTTTTTAAGATTGCGGATGCCTTCGCCGTTTGTTCAGCGGAATAATTTGAAAGACCCACGTATAATGCTTTTCCCTGCCTAACCGTTTGGTCCAGCGCCATCATGGTTTCCTCCAGTGGCGTGTCGGGGTCGGGGCGGTGGGAATAAAAAATGTCTACATATTCCAACTGCATACGCTTGAGGCTCTGATCAAGACTCGATAATAAATACTTCCTCGACCCCCATTCACCGTAAGGGCCATCCCACATCCTGTAGCCCGCTTTAGACGAAATCACAAGGTGGTCTCTGAGAAAACCAGGAAAATCTTTCTTTAATATCAATCCGAAATTTTCTTCTGCGGATCCGGGTGGTGGGCCATAGTTATTTGCAAGGTCAAAATGAGTAACGCCATTCTCATAAGCACCACGAATGATCATTCTTTGATTTTCAAAAACATCCACCCCCCCGAAATTGTGCCACAGGCCTAATGATATCGCTGGAAGCATCAACCCAGAATTTCCGCATCGGTTGTATTTCATAACATAAAATTAGGAAAAATTAAATTTGCGGTTTGAATTCCACAAAGTACATTTGTCTACCAATTAGGTAGACTATGCCCTGCTTTAAAAATATAATGTCCTCCTCTCCATCGCTTTGCTGCTGTTGCTGGTGTTACACTTGCTGATCCACCTTCATAGATCATCGCGCTTATAAAAATCAATCACATTACACCAATAACTAATTAATCTCATGTTCAGAGTGTTTACAACCAACTTTTCACTGTTCGTTTTATTTCTTTTCGTATCTAATTATGTTCATTCGCAGGAAAGTAATCTTATTGAAATTTCGGGTACTGTTAACAGTCAGGAATCAAAGGAACCTTTGCCCGGTGTTAGTGTTAGCATTAAAGGAACCGTTTCCGGAACCATTAGTAATAGTGTTGGTCATTTTACGTTGCGCACAAGGCTGAAATTTCCGTTCAAACTCATATTTTCTTCTGTTGGATTTGATGAGCAGGAGTACGCCATCACCAGCATCAATTCAAAATTAAATGTTGAACTGAGTACGCAAACAGTACTGGGCAAAGAAGTAGTGGTAACCGCTTCGCGTATTGCGGAGAGTATTTTAAAATCGCCGGTGGCCATTGAAAAATTAGACATCCGTTCAATAAAAGAATCGCCCGCCCCGAGTTTTTATGACGCACTCGAAAGTGTGAAGGGTGTGCAGATGACCACCTCAAGCTTAACATTTAAAGTTCCCAATACACGCGGCTTTAATATCCCTAACAACTTCCGCTTTATGCAATTGGTAGATGATATCGATATGCAGGCCGCAACACTTGGTGTGCCCCTCGGTAATGCAATTGGACCTACGGAACTTGACATTGCGAGTGTTGAAATTACCCCGGGCGCAGCTTCCGCTTTATATGGAATGAATGCCATTAATGGTATGGCAAACCTGATTACAAAAAGTCCTTTTTTATACCAGGGCCTTAGCATTTACCAGAAAACAGGTGTTAATCATGTTGATGGAATCGATCACGCTCCGGCCGTACTAACGGAAACAGCTGTACGCTATGCGAAGGCACTTAAAAACAGGTTTGCATTTAAAGTAAACTTCAGTTACATGCAGGGTATC
>JBDTMM010000353.1:0-2983 GCA_039934275.1 Flavitalea sp.
GCAGGGAATGTCTTGGAAGCAATTCGTATGACGTGCATCTAGGAAGCTGGATGGCGAATTACGTGAATGCGGAACTGGACGCGAAGAAACATAACCTTATAAACAGCTTTGAAATACCGGAGGAAGGGATACTCTTGTTTCCTCACATTTTTTATTTAGGTGTTACCCAGGAATATACGGAAACGCACGCTCATGTGCCATTTCTGGAGGGGAAGTCTTCCACGGGTAGATTGGGCATCGATATACATGCAACCGCGGGAAAGGGAGATGTGGGATTTTGCGGACACTGGACGCTGGAGATTTCCGTAAAGCAGCCAGTGAGAATATATAAGGGAATGCCGATAGGGCAGCTCATTTATTTTCCGGTAGAAGGGGAAATTGAGATTTCTTATAATAAGAAGAAAGATGCGAAGTACAGCCAGCAGCCAGACAAACCCGTGGAAAGTATGATGTGGAAGAATAAGTTTTAACTCAAACCTTCCCATACTTCTTATAATACGCAATCAGCTTTGCCACCACCTCGTTGTAACTCATCTTACCCGAAGGCTGCTCATTCGCCATCAGGTACTGCGCATACAATGTATCGATCGCCACCTCTATCGGTGATGAATATTCGCGGATAAACGCCTTCAGCTCCGTAATATCCGCAACCACCCCGGGATTAAGCTGCTTCCTCAAATCCTTCAGTGCCAAAGAATCCGAATAATATAAATACCTCGAAGAGTACGCAAACATCTCAAAATACACAGAATACAAAAACGACGTATCCTCCGAAACGCTTGCAGACAAGTACCCCACAAAATTCGCCTCACTTTCCTTCGCATACCCTAACTGGTGGCCAATTTCATGACAAGTAGTAAACGGCCTTACAAACAAAGGTACAGTAGTATTTACCTGAGCTTCGCCCGAAAAAGGATTGTAATAACCCGTAAACCCAAGCCAGTTGCCCAAATAACTATACACCGATGGTTTTACCGATTGAAATCGGTTCACCGGCAGCACCGCACCAATCTTCGGGTCCTTCACTGCAATATGATAAGAAGCTACCGCCTTATCAAATAAATACCTCTTCCGTTGTAGTTCATTCCTGTGCGCTAGGGAACCCTGCTGCAGCGCATTGAGTTTTGTAACTAAGGCCTTGTTTATCGTCAATAGATCATCAGTGGAATATTCCGCCGTATGCAGACTTAACTGGTAATCGATCCCCATCCTGTTATAATTCAATCCCCATAAAATATTAAAACTCACATACACCAGCAATATCCCCGTTATTAATTTCCTGCTTACCGTAATAAAATACTCCACACCTTCGGTTTTGGCCCTGATCCTTCTTGCCAATTTTACAAATTGAACAATAAGGTAAATCACTGCTGCCGCATATATTACATCCCCGACACTAAAAGGGATCCATCCAAAAATGATCCTTTGAAAAGAAGCGATATAGGGATACACTCCCTGCGAATAATACTGCTCCACCGCATACGGATAAAGAGAAAACACTTTAATCAACGCCGCCAGCACCAGCATCAATAACCACCACCTGTTTCTTCGAAGCATGCCGTAAATTTATCGCTTTTCACCCTGCCCCCTTAGCTTTAACGAAAGCTGATTGTTACATTTGCTGCATGAACCTCGAATTCAACAAGAACGAAGACGTCATGAAACTTTCAGTTAGCCAGCTGCGTCAACGTTTTAACCAGGTAACACTCGGTGGAGGAAAAAAGGCAATTGAAAAACAGAAAGAGAAAAATAAACTCACAGCACGAGAAAGGATCGAGTACCTGCGCGACAGCAATAAACCCTTCCTTGAAATAGGCGCACTTGCGGGTTATGAAATGTATGAAGAATATGGTGGGTGCCCTTCAGGAGGAACGGTGGCAGGCATCGGTTACATCAGCGGCAGACAATGTGTTATCGTAGCCAACGACCAAACCGTAAAGGCAGGGGCATGGTTCCCTATTACCGGCAAGAAAAACCTTCGTATGCAGGAAATAGCCATGGAAAATAGGTTACCTATCGTTTACCTAGTTGATAGCGCCGGGGTTTTTTTACCAATGCAGGACGAAATTTTCCCCGATAAAGAACACTTTGGCCGCATATTCAGGAATAATGCGCGTATGAGCGCCATGGGAATCACTCAACTGGCAGCCGTAATGGGCGCTTGCGTGGCTGGCGGTGCTTACCTCCCTATAATGAGCGATGAAACACTTATGGTGGAAGGGAACGGTTCCATCTTCCTCGCAGGTCCGTATCTCGTTAAAGCAGCTATTGGTGAAGACGTGAGCGCAGAAACACTTGGCGGAGCCAACACACACAACAGTATCTCAGGAATTGCAGATTATAAATTCGATACCGAAAAGGAATGCCTCGATCAGGTGAAAAAGATCATGTCTAAAATCGGCAAACCCTCACGGGATGCAGGCTTTGACAGAATAGAAAGTGTTGAACCGAAAAAGAACCCCCAGGAACTTTACGGCATTATGCCAAATGACGGCTCAAAACCGTACGACATGCTCGAAATTATCGACCGCATAGTAGATGGTTCAGGCTTTGAAGAATTTAAACAGGATTATGGCAAAACCATCCTTTGCGGATATGGCCGTGTGGACGGATGGGCGGTGGGCATCGTTGCCAACCAGCGTAAAATTGTAAAAAGCGCCAAGGGTGAAATGCAATTGGGTGGTGTGATTTATAATGACAGCGCCGACAAGGCCGCAAGATTTATAATGAACTGCAACCAGAAAAAGATCCCCTTAATATTTCTGCAAGATGTAAACGGATTTATGGTGGGTTCGCGCAGTGAACATTCCGGAATTATCAAAGACGGGGCAAAGATGGTTAACGCGGTGGCTAATTCTGTAGTTCCGAAAATCACTTTTATCATTGGCAATTCATTTGGTGCGGGCAATTACGCCATGTGCGGAAAAGCCTATGACCCAAGGTTTATTTTTGGCTGGCCCTCTGCGCGTATCGCAGTAATGGG
>JBDTMM010000354.1:0-2980 GCA_039934275.1 Flavitalea sp.
CCGCATACACCGCATCTGTTTCTGTAAATCCAAACTATAATTCAACCATACTCAGATACTCCTACACTTCTTTAACCACACCCGTTTCTGTTTTTGACTATGATATGATCAATCATCAGAAAAAATTGTTGAAGGAACAGGAAGTAATTGGCGGCTATAATAAAAAGGAATACGTAACTGAACGTTTATTTGCAACCACCACTGACGGCACAAAAATTCCAATTTCCATTGTATATAAAAGAGGATTTAAGAAAGATGGCAATTCACCATTATTATTGTACGGCTATGGATCGTATGGAATAAGCATTGACGCTTCATTCAGCAGCAACATGCTGAGCCTTTTAAATCGGGGATTTGCATACGCCATCGCGCATGTGCGTGGGGGCCAGGAAATGGGAAGACAATGGTATGAAGATGGTAAACTGATGAGAAAGAAAAACACCTTTACCGATTTCATCGCCGCCGGTGATTACCTCGTACACGAAAAATATACGTCACCAAAACACCTTTATGCAAATGGAGGAAGTGCCGGTGGATTATTAATGGGAGCCATTGTAAATATTCGTCCCGACCTCTGGAACGGAGTTGTAGCGGATGTTCCATTCGTTGATGTGGTAACCACCATGCTCGACGAAACCATTCCCCTCACCACAAACGAGTTTGATGAATGGGGAAATCCCAAAAACAAAGAGGCCTACGATTATATGAAATCATACTCTCCTTACGACAATGTAAAAAAACAAAACTATCCAAACATGCTCGTCACAACCGGCCTGTACGATTCACAGGTGCAATATTTTGAACCCGCGAAATGGGTGGCGAGGTTAAGGGAAATGAAATTGAACAATAATTTACTACTGCTTCTCACCAATATGAATTACGGTCATGGTGGCGCATCGGGAAGATTTGATTATTTAAAAGAAGAAGCATTGCAATACGCTTTCTTCCTGAAACTGGAAGGCATTCATATTTAAATAATGGCTACGAACACAACACCAGTTCATTGTATAATTTTTTAATCGTTTCCATTGGGTCTGTACAAATACCCGGGTGTACCCTGGAAGTTTGTACAATTGTACTGCGGGAAGCCGTAAGCCAGCGAAAACGCGAGGCGATATCAAGCCTGGCGATTGGGCTCAGTTTACTCGTACCCATGCTAATTTGTTCGAGACTTTTGAGGTGTTCGAACAAATCGGCAAGGTCCATTTTTTCAGAAAGTGATCTTAGTCTTTGCTGATCGAGGTTGATAATGGTATGTAAAAACTTTTTCGATTTACAATATAATATTACACCCACGTTGAGAAACTCCTCGCGCTCAACCTTCGGAACAACACGTATGATGGCATACTCAAATGAATGAACTTCTTGCATGTATCGCTTCTTTTAAAAATATAGCAGAGTTTGCCAGTCTTGTTTCCAAAAACTGTAAATAAATACTTCTAATTTCTTTTGGTGTATCCGTGAATGATCCATTCAATAACCATTCTTCCGGTAAAAGATCCACTACCGACTTCATACCATTATCACCTAAAATGGAATGAAAATATTCATCCGCCTTCTCCAGTTCCGATGCCTGCGGCAATAGCACATGATCCTTAACCTGTACAAAAGGTCGCCGGGTGTGTTCTTCCCAGCTTTGCCAGGAATGATGAAAATACAGCGCAGCACCGTGATCTATCAACCACAACTCTTTGTTCCAGCTAAGCATGTTCGTATTCTGAGGAGTGCGGTCAACATTTGTTAAAAAGCAATCTAACCAAACGATCCTCGAGGCCAATTGGCTATCTACTTTTGAAACGGCTGGATCATAGGTGATTGCCCCGGATAAATAATGAAGAGCCAGGTTCAAACCAACGCTCGCGCGAAGAAGGTCCTGTATCTCCTCGTCTGGTTCTGTTCGTCCGAAGGCGGAATCGAGGTTTGCAAAAACAATTTCCGGAACCTTAAGACCTGCAATGCGAGCAATTTCGCCACCGATCAGTTCGGCGATGAGCGCCTTAACTCCCTGTCCTGCACCATGAAATTTCAACACATATAAAAAGCCATCGTCGGCCTCTGCAATGGCAGGCAGCGAGCCGCCTTCGCGCAAAGGGGTTACATACCGGGTCACATTCACCGTCCTCAATGCCTTTGCATTAATCATAGGTTAAAGTAAATTCATTTCCATCGAAATCAGGAATGGAAAATTACTCCTGCACACCCTATTGATTTTTTCCAGAATATGTAGTCCTAACGCAACTCCGGATGGTGCTACTACCATGAGGATCGTAGTACTGGCAGCCATACCCAAGCCCGGAATACCAGTGCAAATAATAATAAAGAAAATTATGCAAAGTGCCAGATAGTATGCTCCGCAACCTGTTGAGTGAGATGCTATATTGCGGTCACCTATACGAGGTTGTAAAACCATTCAAGACCACTAGTCTTTCGTTCATTTCTGCGCTCGTGGCTGTTCCTGAGCTACCCCCACTAATGTTGTGCCGGGTCAAGATAAAATTATCAGGAGAATTTACGTTTTGGAAGTGTTGCGGTATTTTTTCTAAATCGTTTCTTCAACCCAAAACCTTCGATGGCGTACTTGTTGATGTGATTTATCGCATCTTCCACCGAATCGGTGATCAAAAATAAATGCAGGTCCTTTTCATCAATTGTTTTCTCGCGAACAAGATCGTTGAGGTAATTAATTAAATTTTTATGAAACTCCACACCCATTAGCACAACAGGAAATTTCTGAAATTTTCCGGTTTGTATCAGAACCAGTGCCTCGAAAAATTCATCCAGCGTTCCATAACCACCGGGCATCACCACAAATGCATAAGAGTATTTGCTGAGTAATGTTTTTCGCACAAAAAAATAATCGAACTCTACCCATTTGTCGAGGTATTTGTTTGGATGCTGTTCGTGAGGCAAAATAATATTACAGCCTATGGATCCTCCGCCGGCTTCCTGTGCACCGCGGTTTGCGGCTTCCATAATGCCG
>JBDTMM010000355.1:0-2978 GCA_039934275.1 Flavitalea sp.
AATGAATATATTTGGGGGTCATAATAATCAAAAATAGGATTTTGTTCGCACAAACCTTCTCTGTTGGCCCCTTGCGGGAGCCATTTATTATTGTTTCCACAGTGCAAAGCACCAACAACTATGCCATGGCAAAGTTGAATGCCGAAATGGTACTCCCCGGTACCTGCATTCTTGCGGTGGAACAGACCGCAGGCAAGGGTCAGAGGGGCCGTCAGTGGCAGGCCGAGCCCGGACAGAACATCACGATGAGCATTGTTGTGCCTGCATTTCACCATTTGTCCTATCCGTTTTTAGAATCGGCGATATTAGCGATGTGTTGTTATGATTTTATTAAAGATGAAGGCGCTCAGAATCTTTCTGTCAAGTGGCCAAATGATATTTACATAGGTGACAGAAAGGCAGCGGGGATACTTATTGAAAACGTATTTCGTGGCAGCGAATGGAGGTCGTCTATTGCGGGGATTGGCATCAATGTTAATCAAACTGCATTTGGGGGAACCGACAAGGCAATATCTCTGAAACATGCCACTGGCAAGCACTTCGAAGTGATTGGTTTGGGGAAACGCCTTCACAGTAAAATCATGGTGGAACTAGAGGCGTCAAAAACACAAACTGCTGAACAGATCCTCTTCAATTACAATTCGAAATTGTATAAAAGAGGCGCTGAAGTAAGACTAAAAAAAGGCGCCAGGGTTTTCTCTACCACTATTACCGGAGTTTCATTGTCGGGAGAGCTGCTGACCACTGATACGCTCGATCAACGGTTTTCGGTAGGTGAAGTGGAATTCACTTAACTACCGCGTGAAATGATAATCCTTCGACACATGGTTACCGGCTTCATCATCGGCTGAGATATTGAGGGTGTGCTTTCCTTTTTGACACTTCTCGTCGAAATAATATATAAAACTCAGGCTTTTATCATTGGTAAAACGAAGCCAGTGGCCATCGAGTTCGGCCCTTACATTTTTTATTGTTTTAAGATTATCCTTTACCTTATAAGCGATCCTCGCCGCCTTCGACAAATTTGATCCGTCAACAAATCCAATGGGAACGATCACGGGGGGTACCGTGTCGGTAACCAGTTGAAAATTGCCGAACTCGCGGAACTTTGCAAATGCCCATTCATTTTGCCACTGCACCCGCTGAACACTTGACTTTGCACCATAAAACCATTGCATTACCGTGAATTTCTTATCCTCCGGAGAAAGAGGCATAATCGGTTTGATCCTGATTAAAAAGGAGTCTCCCAAAGGAATATAATTGGCGCCGATGGCATTCACCTCAGAAACCACCATCGGATCACCCGAAGCAAAATGCTTGTATGCTATATGCACTGAATCGAACAAGCATTTTTCGCCAATATAAAATTCACAGTCATCGGTTTCGAACCCGTCGAGCGCGAGCGGGTAAAACATTTTTCCCGGTGCAACAGGCGGAGTCGCTT
The DNA here is from genome assembly GCA_039934275.1 of Flavitalea sp. GTDB lineage: Bacteria > Bacteroidota > Bacteroidia > Chitinophagales > Chitinophagaceae > Flavitalea. The sequence continues at coordinate 1,445 of JBDTMM010000355.1, forward strand.
TATTAAAATCGTACTGGATGTTTGTTTTCAGTTCGCTTACATTTCCTTCAGCATCAGAAACTTCTACTGAAATTTCGTACATCGCCCCGTCGCTGATATCAATTACGCCGTGGCCATTTCCATTAGCGTAGATCGAATTGATATACCCTGGTAATTCTGTAAGGTGCTGCAAAAATCCTCCGCCCAGTGCTTTATAACGGTAATCTATGTGCGCATTTAAATTACGGGTTTGGTTGTAGCTGATGTTATCCATTTGGAAAGACTCTTCATTTTCGTTATTTACTTTCAGGATGGCATCGAAAATTCCGTTTAAGTTGGAAGAATTAGTATGGGTATCGAACGCGGTGATGGCAAAACTGACTAGCGGTGCCCCTATTTTTAAAATCCTCGGAGTAGTTTCGTATCCATTTGCGTTAAGTTTTACCGGGAAGATTTTTGGTGTTTGTTCATACACGCTGCGGGTGCGATCGTACACAGCCAGCCTGAATATGCGGGGTTTCACATTGTCTTTAAGTGGCATTCCAAACAACAGTGGATTTAGATTCACATCATCTTTAGTTCGGCGTATTTCGAAGTGAACGTGGGGTGCTTCGGAGCCCCCTGTATTTCCGCTGAAAGCGATGAACTCTCCCTTTTTTACGGGAAACTGGGAAGGGGGAAGGTCTATTTGCATTTTCCACGATTCCTTCGCATATTGTTGTTGTTTTAAAAATGCATCTATTTTGGCGGCGAAGTTGTTGAGGTGGCCGTACACAGTGGTGTAACCATTGGGATGAGTAATGTAGATCGCGCGTCCAAATCCTGCAGGCTCAATTTTTATTCTCGAAACATATCCTTCGGCAGCAGCATATACGGGCAGGTTTTCTCTTTTATTGGTTTTAATGTCGATGCCCATGTGGTAGTGATTGGGCCGGAGTTCACCAAAATTTCCGCTCAGGCTGATTGGAATATCCAGGGGGTCGCGAAAATACCCTTGAGGATAATCGGTCTGGCCAAAAGCAGCCAGGGTCGAAAAAAGAATCAGGGCGGTTAACATAGGTCGCATTCGAGGAGAATTTTATTGGTGTAAAATTAACGGAATGAATCTCTTTTTGGTATCGGGGTTAAATATTCATTAAAAGCAAAAAATGGTATGCTTTTTTCTTTTAAGGATACAGCGTTTTTAATAGTAAAGCTGTCTTGAATAAATAACGTTCTAAAGTTCCGTTTATGAATAAAACTAATAACAGATGGCTGGTCATCGTGGTGTTAACGGTGGGAACGTTTATTGAAGTATTCAAGGGAACCGAAGCCAGACAGAAATGGGTTTTCAAAATGAAAAACCGCTACGAAGAAAAACGTCAGCTTGCCGAACACAAAAAACTTCTTAAGGATGGTGGCGTTCCGCTCGACGATATCGAGATTGCTGCCTTTCACAAATAGCCGGTAATAAACACGCACCTCTATTGACATTTATCCTTTACTTTTGCGCAATTTGTTTTTAAAAAAAACTTGCGTAAGAGATGCCAAAAGACCTTTCAATTAAATCTGTACT
>JBDTMM010000356.1:0-2978 GCA_039934275.1 Flavitalea sp.
CATGAACAGGCTGATCGCATTCCTTATCGTGTGTTTAGTATTTAACGCATCACCAGTTTTATTAATGGCAGGAGAAAACCCGAAAACACTTAAAATCGGTGCCGCCGCTCCCAATTTCAAACTGCCCGGTGTGGATGGGAAGGAATATACCCTGGCTTCTTTCAGTAATGCGAATATACTCGTGGTTATTTTTACCTGCAACCACTGCCCAACCTCCCAGGCCTACGAAGAAAGGATAAAACAATTAGTAAGCGACTATTCTTCAAAAGGCGTGCAGGTAGTGGCAATAATGCCCAACATCGCCGATGGTTTGGAATTGAGCGAGCTTGGTTACACCGAACTTGGAGATTCATTCGAAGACATGAAATTGCGCGCCAGGGACAAACAATATAATTTCCCCTATTTGTACGATGGTAAAACGGAAGAAACTTCCATCGCTTATGGCCCGGCTGCAACCCCTCATGTTTTTATCTTCGATAAGGAAAGAAAATTAAGGTACCAGGGTAGGATTGATGATACAGAGAAACCAACAAAAACACCCCATAGCTCCGACACAAAAAATGCTATAGAAGAATTGCTTCGGGGGAAAGACGTAACCGTTAAAACGACAAAAGTATTCGGATGTTCCACCAAGTGGAAAGAGAAAAGATATCTTGTAAAAGAATCCGACGATGAATGGGCAAAGCAACCCGTTAGCGTTGAAAATATAGACGATGCAGGGGTAAGTGAACTGATGAAAAATTCCACGGGGAAATGTTATTGATAAATGTATGGGCAACCTGGTGTGGACCATGCATAGTGGAATTTCCAGAGCTGGTTAAGATCAACAGGATGTACCACGCGCGAGACTTTCAATTCATCACTATAAGCGCTGACACCGCTTCCCAGAACGACAAGGTGCTTGCATTTCTGAAAGGCAAACACGCAGCAAATAAAAATTATTTGTACACGGGCGATAATAGTCAGCAGTTATTTAAAGCCATCGACCCAAAGTGGCTGGGAACACTTCCCTATACCATTTTGGTAGAGCCCGGAGGTAAAATTGTATATGCCAAACAAAACCTCATTGACCCGTTTACCCTGAAAAAAAATATTGTTGATAATAAACTCATCGGCAGGGTGTATTAATATGCCGAATCATTTTTTCAAATTTAAAAAGTTTACGGTCCATCAGGAAAAGTCTGCAATGAAAGTGTGTACCGATGCCTGTTTGTTCGGTGCATGGCTCGCAGATATTATAAAAGGCACCACGCTTCCCCCGGTGCTTTCAATGCTGGATATTGGCAGTGGTACTGGCTTGCTCGCATTAATGATCGCACAATACTCCATGGCATCGATCGATGCAGTGGAAATAGATCCCTATGCGTCGCGGGAAGCAACGGCCAATTTTAATCTTTCACCCTGGAGTAACAGACTGGAAATATTCAATATATCGATCCAGGAATTTAGTAAAATGCCGCACCGTTACAACCTTATCTTTTCAAATCCACCTTTCTTTAACAACAACCTCAAAGGGCCGGATGAAAAACGAAATCTGGCTTTGCACGACGGATCATTGTCACTCGAAGAATTATTGATTGCGGCAGACAAATTGCTTCTCAATGAATTTTATTTTGCATTATTGCTCCCATTCCAGCGAACAGAATATTTTGAGAGTCTGCTTTCCAAAAGTTCTTTTAAGCTGATAAAAAAGACCAACGTCAGGCAAACCAATCGCCATCCGATATTCAGATCGATGTACTTCCTTTGTAAAACAAATACAACGGTAGAGGGTGAAGAAAATGAAATGATTATAAAAGATGGCGAACAATATTCTGCCCAGTTTCAATATTTGTTAAATGATTATTATCTCAGTCTAACCTGATTTTCAGAACCTGAAACCTATTGATTGATAACGCCTCCGTCCACCACGGTAACGCGTACTTTTGCCGTGGTCCATTCTGCGCGGTCGTCCACTACGCGAAGCGAAAAGGTATATACGCCGGGATAGGAGAGATGGGTTATTCGTGGGTGTGCTGTCACTTCATCCTTTACAATTTCGTATGATGGTCCCGAAGTTTTTTGCCAGATGTAACGGAGTATTTTGCCATCCGGATCATATGACCCGGACCCATCGAGTATAACCGTGCCAACAGAACTGGATATGGTAATATCTTTCCCTGCATCGGCAATGGGTTTCACATTCGGTTTTAATAACCTGTTCTGAGCCATCATCCATTCATAAATATTCGGATTAAAAAATTCATATGTTGTGTCGTATGCCCTTTTCGTCCACACATAATGACCCCCATTATCGTACATAATTAAATTGGGATGCGCCACTGCGCCACAATCATTTATTTGCTGTACCGCATTGAGGGTGCACTTGGGGTTTGCAAGCGTATCATCAAGCGCGTGAATGGTAAGCACCGGAAGTTTTGCGTTGGCAATATTGCATCCGTTTGACATAAAACAAGGTGAAACCACAGGCACGATACCTGCAAATTGTTTTGCATTGCTCACCGATGCAGAGGAATACACCCATGAAGCGCCTCCGCCAAGACTTAATCCTGTAAGGAAAATCCGGTTGCTATCAATATTCAGCTTTTCTTTTGCATATTTCAGCAGGGCATCAACATAATAATTTTGCCAGGTGCCATATTTCGAAGCGAGCTGAGGGTACAGCACTACAAAACCCTGGGTTTTTCCATTCCAGGAAAAGGTCATGTTATTGCCGGCATTTATATAACGGGGAAGGCCACAGCAATTTAATTTGGAAAGATCTGGTTCCAGACCCGTTCCTTTTTCACCTATACCATGAAGAAAAATGATCAGTGGCGACTTTTTCGCGGAATTTTCTTCGTAATCGGGTGGTAGAAATTGATAGAAACCAACTTTTTGTCCATGAGGGGCATCCAGGCGATGCACAGTTCTTTGCGCAAGCAGAACGGTTGGAAGAAGAAAGGCCAGTAAAAGAGTAGCTTTTTGCATTAAAAAAG
>JBDTMM010000357.1:0-2949 GCA_039934275.1 Flavitalea sp.
TAATGCCCGATGCATTTTTTAATCTGGTTTTTAATATAGTCTTCTTCCTTTTCTGTAGCAATAATTTTTGTTAAGCCGGACTGGTAGTATTGCAATGCTTTTTGAAATTCTTTTTTTCTGTATGCGTAATCCCCCGCCAGCACATAAGAGTGATAAAATTGGGGGTTACTTGCAACAAGGCTGTCAGGATCTACCTCGTCGCCATTTGCTGCACGTTTTTTTAATTTTGTGTACGCCTCAAAATTTTTGAATTCCTGTGTTAACAGAAAGGTATCCTTCGCAATAGTTAGAGTCGTATCTGCAATTTCCCGGTCTTGTTTCATACCTCGAAGAGCGAAAACTTTATTTAGATCATATGCCATGTACTCGCCCAATTGCCAGGGAGAAGTAGAAACCCACACCAATAATTTTTTTGGTTCAAAAATAATAGAATGATGTGCTATTAACTGGTTAATCGCTTTTTCGTTGCCCATTCCGATATTGGCATTGTGGAGGCCCTTTCTGTCTCTTAAAATATTAACGGTTTTCTGAACCGTATTCTTTCCATTGGCGTTTAATAATTCCATCAGCCGCTGATACCTGTAGGTTGAGGCGCTTTCCTTCATTTGTTCAATATTATCCTTCGATTTGGATAAGCCCTTACTTTGAAAATGATTGGTGCATACAATTAGGTCTTTATGCGGATCATATACGTCCAATGAGGTGGGTGTCTTTTCTATAATCACCGCTTTATTGTCCTGCGCGGAAGCCACCAGTAAGGATTCTGACACGAACATCTTTCTTTTTTTCGCGATTTGAATTGCCTCCTCGATATTTTTGGCGTACTGTAGTATTTCTCTCGCTACCAGTGAAACCGGTGTGGCGGATCCGGAAGGGATCTCGGATTTAGCGGCGTTAAGAGTTACTGTTAAGCCCTGCATGTTCATTCCCGATACAACGCCTATAAAGCCACCCCAGGTAACCATCATAAATTTATATCCCTGCGAAGGGTTTATAAAGGCTACAATTTTATCTTCTGCAAATTTATCGCTCACATAAAAATCAAAGTTCCGGCCAATGATCATTGTGCTGTCGTTGGATTGAGCGCCCCATGTACCAAATGATGTGCAACCTACCAACGCCATGTTTTGTAACGCATGCCCGATATCGTGGGCAGCATGATAATTTAATATGCGCTGATAGTTAGATCCTATGTATTGGTATTTGTCGGAAGCGGATTCAGAAACACCGTAGATCTCTTCCTTATATTCACTGGTTATTTGTTTATCCAGGTTGCGGTTAAACCAGCCAATAAAATATTTAAGAAAGTGCCGGTAAAAATTTGATGGCACCAGTTTAGTAAGCTGCTCATTAAAATAATCCTCTTGGCGTACAACCAGTTCTTTCGAGAGTTTTCCATTGATAACACCCCGTTCGAAAGGGCCGCCTTCTACATATAATTCGTATAAACCGCTTTTGCTTTTACGGAACCAGTTGTTTTGTAAGGTGTAAAAATTACTGCTTACTTCGGTGCGCTTTAGTTGTAAACTACTCATGTTGGCCGGCTGTGCAGGGTAAACCACTGCTACAGCATAGAGGTAGATAATACCGATAATCAGCAAGCCCACAAATCCTCCCGCAATAAAGAGAATCCATTTCAGGATTCTTTTTCTTCTAAGCATTTCTGATTTTTTCAATTATTTTATCATTTCCCAGTAGGGCGTTGGTTGTAACAATGGCGCTCATAGCCGAGCCTAAAACACCATGTAAATTAAGGTTCTGACCGGTAAAATACAAATTAGGCAAACGGGTGCGGGGCGAAATAAAAGTTTTTAATGGGTCCTTGTAATCTTTGGTAACACCATATAATGAGCCATCATCATTGCCAATATAATCGCGATAAGAAAGCGGTGTAGCGGTATAATAAGAGGCCATATGATTTCTCAGGCCCGGGAATTTTTTTTCTACGCAGTCGAGCAAGGTTTCTGCCTTTCTTTTTTTAAATTCGTTATACGATTCTCCTCTGTCTTCTTCAGCGGAAATAGTATTGAATGTATTTTCCCATAGCTTTACTTCATCATACTTCATATAGGCCAGGATAGACATGCCCTCGGCATATTCGGGCGATTTGGAAGATGCGGCTACAAAAACAGCATATCCCAATGGCCAGTTCTCCTCGGTATAATCTGCGGCTGTCCAAACACACCCATCATTAAAACAATAATAATTGTGTTTGAAATATTTAAAAGTATTCTTCTTAAAAACGATATTGATGGTGAATGAGGAGACAGAATTTTCCAAACTTTTTAACCGGTTGCGAAATGCTTTCTTTATGAGTTCGGTTTGTGTTATTTCAAGGGTTTTCACCGGGTGCATATTGGAAATAAAATGAGAGGCAGACATTTGCGAACCATTTGCCAGCTCCACGTAACTCACTTTTCCACCCTCTTCAATTATTTTTTTTACCTGGCAATTTCGCATCACAACACCTCCGTTTTCACGTATGGTTCGGGCAATATGTTTTGCGATCTGCGAACCACCATCTATACATTTCCATGAACTTTCGATATAGCTGTTTAAAATAAGGGCATGCACATATAAAGGGGTTTTGCCGGGCTGTCCCGCGTAGAGTGCGTTGTTACCAGCCAGTACTTCCCTCAGTTTTGCATTGGTGGTGATGGATTCGATAAATGTTTTTGTATCAATTTCAAGCACACTTGCTTTTGCATTGGTCTCGTCGCCGGATTGCAGATTATATAAAGGGAACTTAGTGCAAATTTCCTTTATTTTATCGCAGTATGCATGAAGCGCTTTTTCTTCGTTGGGAAAGTGGATCAGAAGTTTTTCAATGAAATGTTCATATCCCTGGGCATACACGTACTCATTTTCATCGTTTTCAATAAGGATCTTATCAAATACTTCTTCTTCCAGTTTTTGTAACTTTAGCTTATCCATTATTCCCAGGTATTT
>JBDTMM010000358.1:0-2925 GCA_039934275.1 Flavitalea sp.
CTTTTGGAAGATCCCAAATTTTTTCACCGTTAACGTACACCCTTAATCGCTGATTTTGTCTCCACATGGATATGTGCGCAAAGTTTTTACCCTTGTCATAAAATTCATGCACAGAAACCGTATTGTCCAGGATAGAAGTACCATCGATGGAAGTAAATATTCGCGACATCCCGTTTGTGCCTCCTGCATCCATCGGGTGAATGTTAAAGCGTACGGCGTGCTTGTTGTTCCACCTTGCAAACTGCCCCCAGTTAGAAAATTCTGTTTCAGGCTTTACCATATTTACGAATGTCAAAAAGAGTTCGCTACTATAAAAACTAAAATTATTATAAGCTCCAAGGTCGTATTCGAGTGTAAAGTTATCCGGCAGGCTGGTAATGAATTCCGGCTGAAAAGCGCCCGCTTTATTTATTTTGAGCCATTTGCCTTCGTGACCTTCTGCGCTCACAATCTCACCTGATGAATTGGTGTTCCACTTCGCCGGAAAATCGCCAATGGCATCCTGCGAAAAATCTTCCGAAACTAAAATTTTTTCGCCCGGCACGAAATCATATTTCGAGTAGGTTTTTAATGAGGCTGGTGTGTTGCCTGCCGCATCTTTATTGGAACCTGAAGAAGAACTGGTAGTACTATTAGTGCTGTTGTCGATTGTGCTGCCAGGATTGCTGTTTCCATTGTTGTCGGAGCCCGTAGGTTTCTTGGCGTCGGTTTCTTTCTTGTTACCGTCTGTCGCATCGTCTATGCCTTTATCTACCTTATCACCGGCTTTGTTTTCAAGTTTTTGTTTTGCCCGGTCGGCGAGTCTTTTTAAAACCTGCGCATTCGCATTGGGTTTTAAAAAGCAGGCAACGATCAACAACAGGAGAACCTTTTTCATGGCGGCTTAATTTGGCCAAAGATAACAAAGATGCCTTTTATTTTATACACATTAGCTTTGATCCACTGTACCATTTCAGAATACCGATTTACATTTGCGATCAGGCCAGAAGGTAAACATGGAATAGCCGAGGTATAGGTTCAACAAACTCTCCTTATATTTACAAATAGCTATTGCATTCATACCGATCAATACTCTCTATGCAAACAAGCCCAATAATTCTTATTGATGACGATCAGGATGATTTAGATCTTATTAAGGAAGCCATCAGGGAATCGGGCATAGAAAACGAGATCATCACCTTCCAGGATTCTTCAGAAGCACTCGCTTTTTTAACGTTCTCCAACAAACACCATCTTTTTATTCTTTGCGACATCAACATGCCCGGTATGAATGGTTTCGACCTGCGGGAGTCCCTCATTCGCGATGGAACGGTGCTGCTCAAGTCCATCCCCTTCATTTTTGTTTCAACAGCGGAGAATCCCATTCATGTAAAACGCGCTTATGAACTTCAGGTACAGGGATATTTTAAAAAACCTGTTTCCTATAAGGAAACTTTGTTGTTTATAAAAAATGTGGCGTGGTATTGGAACGCCTGTTCGCACCCGAATAAATAGTGATGTTAATTATATCCTAAGGCCCCCTCTATTTTGAGGCTTCATTAAACTCTGTGGGATTAATCCTATCCAAAGAAAAATTTATAATTATGAAAAGAAGATTTCTGATGCCGGTAGTAACCGGGTTTATTGCAATGTTCCTGCTCGTGGCTTCTGCCAGTTTTGCACAGGATAAAATACGCAATCCTGAAGAACACGCAAAAAAGGTAACCGATAAAATGAAAACCGGTATTCCTTTAACCGAGAACCAGTATTCAAAAGTGTACGACCTCAACCTTTCCTATGCAAATAAGATGCAGGACCTGAAGAAAAAACAGGACGTATCCCTAGAAGATAAAAAGAAATCACTCCAAAGTATGAGGCAGCAAAGAAACATTGCATTAAGTGCTATACTTTCCCAAGAACAAATGGAAAAGTATAAGTCGATACAGAAAGAGGAACACAAGGAAATGCGCGATCGTCGTAAAGGCAGCAAAGAAAAGAAGTAATGATGTCCGCCCGCTGTAATTCACTTTAACCTGACCATAATCAGCAACGTTGATCGTAAAAGCCTGCCGGAATGTTCCGGTGGGCTTTTATGTTTATTCATTGTTGTGGCCACAATTATAATGCGCATACGTTTACCATCTTATTTTTTAATTCTTATTAAAGCAAAAAAAATGAATCGCGATCAGCTTTTTATAAAGATGGTACTATATGCCTGGAACACACACCAGGCAGGGTAGATACATTCCTGAATGCACTTACAGATGAACAATTGTCAAAAGAATTTACGCCCGCATCATTAAACTGGTAGCAGTTTTATTCACATGGCGCTATTGCTGGTGCGGCACTTGCTCTAACGGGTACTTTCTATTCCCATTTTTGTTTTAAGAAGAAATATGTATGGCTCTATCTTTATTAAAACCCATCAATAGCACATGTGGTAATGCTGCAACCTGCCATTTCTTTCGCAACCGGCAATTCTTAACAGGGAAAACTATTTTCGCAAGCGGGATATAATTGAACCCCTTGACGTGAATCAAAATATATGGGAATGGGTGTTTTTGACACCATATCATTTTCTCTGCTAAGGGTTATCACCTATTTTTTTCTTGTAGGTGAATGAACACGACTGTATTTTTGTACGTAATTACAAAATCCAAGACCATCGATCATGAAAAATATCTTAACCTGCCTGTTATCTCTTTTTTCATTTAGTTTATATAGTCAGATTGCCGTTACTGGTAGCAGTATTGCCACCTCAGTTCCAAACAATGGCCCCGCCATAGTAGTCGATCCGGCATTGACAGTCGTTACCTCCTTATCTATTCCGGCATTTAAAGTAAGCGTGAGCGCGAATTTCAACACCGGCGACTTACTAACGTATACGGGTACACTACCTTCTGGTGTGAGTGCTTCCTATGCATCGGGAACGGGCATACTTACTTT
>JBDTMM010000359.1:0-2904 GCA_039934275.1 Flavitalea sp.
ATTTGGCCGCAAAGGTAAAAGAACTTTGTGAAAGCAGAAATCCATGCATTTATTAAAATTGGCGATTGGTCATTATTTCCGCAACTTTGCGCACATTTTCATGCAACCTGTACAGGATATATTCCCTCAATTAACGCATCCGAGGAAAGTGGTCATCACTACCCATCAGAAACCTGATCCTGATGCTTTAGGATCTTCACTGGGCCTTTACCATTTTCTTAAAGGAATGGGTCATACCGTTACGCTTATTTCTCCCACCAACTGGCCAAGCTGGCTCAACTGGATGCCGGGCGCGAACCTGGTGGTGGATTATGAATTGTCGCAGGATACTCCAAAAGCTATTGCCGCATTAAATGAAGCAGAATGGTTGTTTTGTCTCGACTTTAATATTTTTTCACGTACCAAAAATTTATCTCCCCATCTCTATAATTTCAGAGGTACGCGCGTGCTGATCGACCATCACCAGCAACCCGATACCCAAAATTTTGAATACGGTGTTAGTGATACCTATAAAAGTTCTACCTGCGAAATGGTGTACGACTTTATTGTAGAATCTGGCCACGCCGCAAACATAAACATTCCTATTGCGGAATGTTTATACGCTGGTGTAATGGCCGATACGGGTTCGTTCCGTTTCAATTCCACTACGGCATCGGTACATACCATGGTGGCGGATTTGAAACAGCGGGGACTTAATCATTCAAAAATTCACGAAAACGTGTACGATAATTTCCTGGAAAACAGGCTTCGTTTTATCGGTCATGTGCTACTGAACAGAATGGAGGTGTATTACGAATACAACACTGCTTTAATAGCGATTTCCAGGAAGGATCTTTTGCGTTTCCAAATAAAAACCGGTGATACCGAAGGCCTCGTTAACTATCCTTTGAGTATTCAGGGCATCAAACTTGCTGCTCTCGTGATCGACCGTGACGAAGAAAGAAAATGGAGCTTCAGGAGCAAGGGAGAATTTGATACCAATACCTTCGCAAGAAATTACTTTAACGGCGGCGGACACTACAACGCATCCGGAGGAAGAAGTTCCGAATCGCTGGAACAAACAGTTGAAAAATTTAAACAGACAATAGCAGAAAACGCAGAAAAATTACAATAATAAATAATGAAAAAGACAACAACAATTATTCTTAGCCTCGCAGTGTTATTCGCTTTGGGCGGATGTTCAAAAGGTGGTTTCAAAAAAACCAAGAGCGGTATATTGTACAAGATCATTTCCGATGGAAAAGCTCCGATTGCAAAAAAAGGAGAGTTTCTGAAAGTGAATTACACTCAGAAGGTGAGAGATTCTATTTTGTCGAGCAGTTATAATGGTGTTCCCACTTATGCACCCGTTGACAGCGTAGGGCCCGTTTATAATCCTGCTGAAGTTTTCAGTATGCTCCGCAAAGGCGACAGTGCCATTGTGGTGATGCTTGCAGACAGCCTGATGAAAAGATCCGGCGGACGTCTTCCTCCATTTATTCACCAGAAAGATAAACTGACACTTACTTTGAAAGTAGTGGACGTTTTCAAGTCTGAAGAAGAATTGCGGAAGGACCAGGCTGCAATGATGGATGGCAAAAAACAACAGGAAATAAAGGACATTGAAAAATATCTGAACGACAAGGGAATAAAGGCAGAAAAAACAGAGAAGGGTGTATTTGTGCAGATGTTGACAAAAGGAGACGGACCAAAAGTGGATACTGGCAAAGCGGTTCATGTAAAATACAAGGGAACCACCTTTGCAGGAAAAGTATTTGATTCAAATCTTGATAGTACATTCGGTCACGCTGATCCATATGTTCTGGTGATCGGTAAGCATGGTGCCATAGAGGGATGGGATGATGGGTTACGTCTTTTTAATAAAGGTGGTAAGGGTATATTGTACATTCCTTCTATGATGGCTTACGGTGCTAACCCACCACCAGGCTCACCCTTCAAGGCCTTTGAAAATTTAATTTTCGATGTGGATGTGCTGGATGTTACCGATGGAAAGGAACTCGCAACACACCCACCGATGCTACGCCCGGGAGGAGCACCTATGCAAAGACCAGGAGTAGCACCCATGCAGAGACCAGGAGGTACTCCACAGCGTCCACCTGCTAACAAACCATAACTCAACGACTCTTAATAGTTTAAAATCTTTGTGTCTTAGAGGTACATTCCCCGTAAGGCTTGTGGAACCCAAAATACACAAAGAAAGTTCACACGAGTAATTATATTGTAAAAAAGCACCCAAACCGGGTGCTTTTTACATTAGCTGATGCACCAGTGCAATACATTGCTTCGCTTCCTTCACATCATGAACGCGTAATATGTCTGCGCCCTTAATCAATGCTGCGGTATTTAAAACGGTGGTTCCGTTTAATGATTCTGCCGAGGTGATGCCAAGTGTTTTATATACCGTTGATTTACGCGAAAGCCCAACGAGTATTGGTTTTCCCAATATTTTAAGCGTATTTAATTTCTTGAGAAGCTGAAAATTCTGCGTAATGGTTTTACTGAATCCAAAACCCGGATCAACTATTACATCGTTTATTCCGACTACCTTGCATTCCTCTATCTTCCTAATAAAATAATCGAGCAGGGAAACAGTAATATCATCGTAATCGGTGAACTGGTGCATGGTTTGCGGAGTTCCGCGCATATGCATACACACATAAGGTACTTTTAATGAAGAGGCTGTATCAAACATTTTATCATCCATGTTTCCCCCGCTAATATCGTTGATGATAGAGGCCCCTGATATTATGGATTCCTTGGCAACACGGGAATAAAAAGTATCTATTGAAATAATTAATTGAGGGAACGAGTTAGTGATTTTTTCAATAATGCCCGACAATCTGCTTAACTCTTCTTCTTCCGTGATCAGTTCGGAATGGGGCCTTGTACTTTGTGCCCCAAGGT
>JBDTMM010000360.1:0-2901 GCA_039934275.1 Flavitalea sp.
ACACTCCATTACATCATCAAACTTGATCACCTCCCGTTCGAAGGTGCGCATCATGTTTTCCGAATGCTCTTTTAATTGTACGTGAGTGTAGGCAATCAGTGACTGTCCAAGTTTTTTTTTGTCGAGGACAGCTACATACCGTTTGATGTAACCTTCATTCTGCAGGCGTTTGATGCGGTCGTTAACAGGTGAAACAGATTTGCCAATTTTGTCGGCAATCTCTTTGTGTGTCAGGCTCGCATCATGCTGCAACAGCTGCAATATTTGCAGGTCGTCGTGGTCGAGCGAGGTAAGCATGAGGTAATTTTAATTAAAAATAAGAGGTTTCGGGGATATTGAATTTCTATTTTTTAGGAAGTTTATTAATTCGGATTTAACCTTATTTAAGCCATCAAAAATCGATTGAAAACTGTTTTTATTCGCAAAACAGTTTTCTTTCCTGATATTTTTTCATCGCCCAACCAGCTGAACGGCAACACCCATCTTTACACCTCAGGTTGTACCGATACCCCCCCACCTTTAAGTATCGGTTATACAACACCGTTATAAATTATCATACTAAAAGCTAACCGAATGAAACCAACGCTTGTTTTGCAACTCAGCCAGGTGGGAATGAAAGACATAAAATTGGTAGGTGGCAAATGCGCTTCCCTGGGTGAAATGATCTGCAACCTTTCCAGCCTTGGAGTGGCGGTTCCCCAGGGTTTTGCCATCACTACCGATGTTTATTGGGCATTTCTTAAAGAAAACCAACTTGAAAAGCTGATCCATGAGGCAATAAAAACCATCGATTTCGATAACATGGAAACCCTCAGAAGAAGCGGACTAAAGATCAGGCAGGCCATCCGTAACGCAAAATTTCCCTATCACCTCGGTGCAGAAATAATCGAAGCATACGAATTGCTGTCGCAGGAAAATCTTCAACAATACACCGATGTTGCCGTGCGCTCCTCGGCTACTGCGGAAGATCTGCCCGAGGCCTCTTTCGCCGGACAGCAGGAAAGCTACCTAAACGTAAGAGGTCCATCGGCACTAATCGACGCGGTACGCAATTGCTTTGCATCGCTTTTCACTGACCGCGCCATTAGTTACCGCGACACCTTTCATTTTGACGTTACCCAGATCGGTTTATCCGTTTGCGTACAACGTATGGTCCGTTCCGATCTTGCCAGCGCTGGTGTTGCCTTTTCACTTGATCCTGAATCGGGCTTTAAAAATGTGATCGTGATAAATGGTTCCTATGGCCTTGGAGAATTGGTGGTGCAGGGATCGATCTCCCCTGATGAATTTATCGTTTTCAAACCAACTTTAAAAGAAGGGTTCCAGGCAATTATTGAAAAGAAAAGGGGCGTGAAGGATAAATTGATGGTTTATGGTGAAGATCCCGATGAACGTACAAAAATTATCCCCGCAGAAAAACACCAGCAGGGAAAATTTTGCCTCGATAACGAAAACATACTGAAACTCGCAGACTGGGTTTGTAAAATTGAAGACTATTATTCTACCCTCAATAATAAATGGTGCCCGGTAGATGTGGAATGGGCGGTGGATGGAATGACACATGAATTGTACATAGTTCAAGCCCGCCCCGAAACCATCCACTCGAGAAAAAATAGCCAGGTTTTTACAGAATACCTGATGGAGGAAACCGGCATGGGAATTTTGCCAATCGTTAAAGGGATCGCCGTTGGTGATAAGATCGCCTCGGGTAAAGTGAATATTTTATACTCGCTTGATAAACGCATAACTGACGGAAACGAATTTAAAGCCGGCGATGTGCTGGTAACGGAAATGACCGACCCCGACTGGGAGCCTATCATGAAAAAAGCGTCCGCGATCATTACCAATAAAGGAGGTAGGACCTGTCATGCGGCAATCGTAGCCAGGGAAATGGGCGTACCCGCAATAGTGGGTTGCCAGAATGCCACTGAAATAATAAAAGACGGTCAGATGGTAACCGCTTCCTGTGCCGAAGGCGATACGGGACTGGTTTATGAAGGCCGTCGGGAATTTATTACCATTGAAACTAACCTGTCAGAAATCGCCGTGGTCAATACTTCCATCATGCTGAACGTTGCAAACCCCTCCATAGCATTTCAGTTTGCTGCATTGCCGCATAAAGGAGTTGGGCTTGCCCGCGAAGAATTCATCATCAATAATTATATAAAGGTGCACCCGATGGCACTGCTGAAACACAAACAGCTGAATGACCGCGAGCTGACGGATTCTATTGAAAAATTGAACAACATTATTTTATTGAAAAACTTTCGTTCGGTATAGGAAAAATCGCCTCGGCATTTTACCCGGAAAAAGTGATCGTACGATTCTCGGATTTTAAAAGCAATGAATATAAAAATTTATTAGGCGGAAAACATTTTGAGCCCGATGAAGAAAACCCAATGATAGGATGGAGGGGTGCTTCGCGATATTATTCCGATCTGTATCGCGAAGCTTTTGAGCTGGAATGCAAAGCGATCAAAAATGTGAGAGATAAATTAGGACTGAAAAATGTAACCGTGATGATTCCCTTTTGCAGAACGGTTCAGGAATTGGTAGCCGTAAAACATATCATGTCGAATAATGGATTGATAAGGGGAAAAGACGGTCTTGAATTGTTCCTGATGGCGGAACTTCCTTCGAATATTATTCTTGCCGAAGAATTTGCAAAACACATTGATGGATTTTCTATAGGCTCCAACGACCTCACACAATTAACACTGGGTCTCGACAGAGATTCTTCACTGGTGGCTTATTTATATGATGAACGAAACGAAGCAGTAAAACAAATGATCCGGATGCTAATCGTGGCGGCCAGGAAAATGAAAGTGAAAGTGGGCATTTGCGGGCAGGGCCCTTCCGACTTCCCCGACTTCGCTCAGTTTTTAGTGGAATTGGGTATTG
>JBDTMM010000361.1:0-2878 GCA_039934275.1 Flavitalea sp.
GGGGGTATCATGCGCCAGTCCTGCTCGCCGAATGCATCCAGCAGCTCGCGCCTGCTCCCGGTCGGACGATTTTGGACGGCACCTTGGGCGGGGGCGGACACTCCGCCGCACTGCTGCGCGCCGGAGCCAAGGTCGTTGCGCTCGATCGGGACGATGCCGCCATCGATCATGCTGGCGCCACGCTTTCCGAATTTGGCGACCGCCTCACCATGGTGCGAAGCGATTTTGCCGACCTTGGAATTCCAAGTGCCGTAATGATCACTTCGTTCAGCGATTTTAATTCTGCTTCCAACCTGATATTTATGGTGGTTGAAGTAACGGGCACTTCCTGCGACACATAACCAATGGAGCTGAACGCCAAAACCTGGCCGTTCAACGCACTCACTGTAAATCTTCCCTCTTCATCCGCTGCGGTTCCTTTGCCTGTTCCATTCACCAATATGTTTACACCTATCAAAGGCTTGCCCTCGGTATTTGTGATAACGCCGGTGACCAAAGGCAATTCGGGTGGTATGTTTTCTGTTTTAATAATTGATGTTTGAGATACCTCCGGCTTCTTTCTTATGAAGATGGTGGTATGTTCGATATAAAAATCGAAGGATTGATTCTTCAATACAATCGATAAAAATTCCTGCAGGGGGGTGTCGCGAGCCTTAATAGTTACAAGACGAGCATCCGCGAGCAGGTCCTTGTCGTAAAAAATGGAATAATTCGTTTGCTTCTTCACTACCTCAAATACCTGTTGCACCGGTACATCTCTTACTGATAATGTAACGGTTTGTGAAACCGTTTTCGCAGTTATACCAAGGCATATTGCGAGTAAAAAGATCCCTGTGATTCGCATAACCAGTAGAATTTTATCATCATCACAACACAATGTAAACTACGATGATGATTTAGTGGTGCCTACCATCGGCTGGTCACAACAAACTTCCTCATTTTGCATAACTAAAACTCAATATTTTTAAGGTTTAACGATAAGGCTTGTCCCTTTTAATTCAAAATGAACACCGGAGTTTTCCAATCCCTTAAGCACCTGCTCCAGGTTGAGGTTTCTGCCCATTTCTCCACCATATTCTTTTTTAGGAACTCCTTTTGGATAAAGCACGTCGAGGTTGTACCACCGCGCGAGCTGCCGCATCACCTGTGAAAGATCCTGGTCATTAAAGTTGAACACCCCGTTCTTCCACGCAACATCCCGTTCTACATTTGTGCTAACTATTTTTCCGTCAAGGTAAGCCTGGCCGGGTTTTAACACCTGTTTATTGATTTTTACAGAACCTTCAAGCAGGCTTGTTTTCACCGGCCCTTCATTGGAATAGGCGTTGATATTGAAATGAGTACCCAATACTTCTACCTGCACATCTTTGGCCTGCACCCTGAAAGGGCGGGTTTTATCTTTAAATACTTCGAAATAAACCTCTCCGGATATGTTAACCATACGTTCTGGACCCGTGAACGCAACGGGATAGGTGATGGAAGATTCCGCATTCAGCCAAACTTTTGAACCATCTGGAAGTACTAACTGGTACTGACCGCCCCGGGGTGTTGACATGGTATTTAATTGCATCGGCTCCCCGCCGACATCGATGTTTTTTGCGGATTCATATCGAAGCTGGCCGCCGCTAAGTTTAATTACCTCCATCTGGCCCTGTTGGGCAATTTTTCCGTTTGCAACGCTGTCGAGTACTATGGTGGAGCCATCGGCAAGCGTGAGTAAAGCTTTTTGCCCGCCAGGCAGAATTTCATTTGCAGTGGTAACCGCCATTGCAACTTTGGGAATATTTTTGGGAGATGAATTGTGTGTCCAGATAAATTTCCCCGCGCCGATAATGATTAAAATCGAGGCTGCATATTTGAAAAATCTGTTTTGATAAAACCTAAGTTGATGGGCAGGAACGGGTTCAACTTCTTCAATTAGAATGTTTGCTTTGAGCTTTATGAATGCCCGCATGGCCTTTTCCGGAGCCGAAAGCCCTTGGAGCCCCTCGTTCGACAATGCCCCTTCCGTTGCCCTGAACCAGTCTTCTCGGTACTTTTGGTTCTGGAGAGTTTTCCATAATTTTTTGAAATCATCCTCGGAAATCGTCTCGTCGAGGTACTGTTCCAGCAAAAATTGCAATTCAGACGATAACATATCAGGCAATTAAATCGGGTATACTTCTATGTACCGCGAGAAGCCTTACAGGAAGTGAAACGAATGAAATTTAATTTATAATATTAGTTGGAAATCGCAAGGATAAACACCAGGAAACCACAGTACTGCTCTGCATATGGGCGCAGGTATGCAATAGACCTGACAATATAATCTTTCACCGTTTTTTTGCTTACGCCCATCAGTTCGCTGATCTGTTCGTGGGTAAGGCCCTGTTCGCGACTGAGCTTAAAGGCGCGCTGCTGCTGGGGTGGTAATTGGGCGATACCCTGCTGCAGGAATTCCTGCAATTGTTTAAGTGCAAGTGATTCTTCCTGCTCGGAACGATTGGTTTGGGAAGAAAGTTTATTGGCGAGGTAATGTGTGTAGGCATCCTCCACCTTCATGCGACGGAGCTTTTTATGAACGAGAAATTTAACGCTGGTGTGAAGAAATCCTTTGAAGTTTTGGATGGTGCACATATTGTAGCGGTTCTTCCATACTGCTAGAAATGCGTCTTGGGCAATGTCGTCTGCGAGATCTGGGGATTTGGTCATTACCAGGGCGGCGGAGTATACATGATCCCAGTTAAGGCAGAATAATTCATCAAATGCAGACTGATCTCCAGCAGCTAAATGTTGAAGTAATTCCTGTTCACGATATGCAGTTGTTCTGGCCAAATAAAGACTCTCAAATTTTTAAGAAAGCAAATGGAAATAATCAAGAATTTACAGTGGCGCTATG
>JBDTMM010000362.1:0-2870 GCA_039934275.1 Flavitalea sp.
GTCCGCGCTGTCGTCGAAGGCGCCGGCGGCGCTGTCGCCGGGCGACACCTTACGCTGAAACAAAACATTTATTCGGCATATAACGATGCTTCGACTTCTATCCAGAAGTTTTATTCCGAACAAAAAAGTGTGCAGACCGCAGAAAAGGCCTACGATTTTGCCAAGAAAAGATATGACCTGGGTTTGCTGACGACAATCGATTTATTGACAAATCAAAATAATCTCAACCGCGCCCGTGTAGCACTTACTCAGGCTCAGGTTGATTATGTATTCCGATTAAAATTGCTGGAATTTTATAAAGGCCAGGGGCTCATTCTCGAATAATAAAATGTAATACTGCTCTCCTAACTTTGTATCATGCGTAAAAAGACCTGGATCATCATTGTCGTACTATTCATCCTGATAATCATTTTGGTTATCCTGAGAAAAAATGGAATGTTGGGCAAGGACGAAGGGATAAAAGTGGCCACTGAAAAAGTAACCCGCAAAACAATCATTGAAACCGTAAACGCAAGCGGAAAGGTTTACCCAGAAATCGAAGTAAAGGTGAGCCCAGATATATCGGGGGAAATCACCGAGTTGACCGTGGTAGAAGGGGACAGTGTTAGAAAAGGATCGGTTCTTGCAAAAATTTATGCCGATATCTATACCACCCAGCGCGATCAGGCATCCGCAGTAGTGAACCAGCAACAGGCGCTGGTTGATAACAGCAAGGCGCAGCTCGCAAGCCTGCTATCGAGCAAAGAATTTGCAAAACGAACATTTGACAGACAAAAACAACTCCTCGATCAAAAAATAATTTCCCGTGCTGAATTTGAACAGGCGCAGACTTCGATGCAAACTGCAGATGCCAATTACAGTGCTGCCCTCCAAGGTATTCGTGGCGGACAGGCCGGAGTTGCAAGTGCACAGGCGAGTTTGTCGCGCGCAAACAAAGACCTTGGGCGTACAGAAATAATCGCACCAATGGATGGCGTTGTTAGTTTATTAAATGTAAAAAAGGGCGAACGCGTAGTGGGTAATTCCATGATGGCGGGTACAGAAATGATGCGTATCGCTGATATGAATAAAATCGAAGTAAGGGTAGATGTAGGAGAAAATGATATTCCTAAGGTGACACTCGGCGATTCCGCCCTTGTGCAGATAGATGCATATAATAACAGGAAATTCAAAGGCATTGTTACGCAGATCGCGAGCAGCAGCGCCTCCACTGCACTGTCCCAAGCGTCTTCCTCTTCAACGGACGTTACCAACTATAAAGTGTATATCCGCTTGTTACCCTCTTCCTACAGCGACCTCCTTAATCCATCTAAGCCCAAAAGTTTTCCATTCAGGCCGGGAATGAGCGCGAGTGCGGATATCCAAACCAAAACGAAACTCAATGTGATCAGCGTTCCTATTAATGCTGTTACCACCCGTGAGAAAAATTCTGACAATTCAGTAACCTCCAAAAAAGAATCTGAACCCGAAAACACAGGATTGCAGGAACAGGATAAACCAAACCTGTCATCGGATCTTGATGAAGTTGTTTTTGCGCTCCAGAAAGATGGAACTGTGAAAAAATATATTGTGAAAACGGATATACAGGATATCAATTATATCGAGGTAACAAAGGGATTGACAGAAGGAATGGAGGTGATTTCTGCGCCTTATAATTTAATCAGCAAAACGCTGAAAGACAACATGAAGGTAAAAGTGGTTCCGAAAGAACAACTGTTCACCGCTCCTAAATAATTACTTTCATATAAATCCCGCCTGATGCAATTTGGAATTATAGGAAGTGGAAGCTGGGCAACCGCACTTGCCAAAATACTCACCGACAACGGCCAAACGATCAATTGGTGGGTGCGCAACGAAAAGATTGTTAATCACATTCGTCACCGCAGCCATAATCCTAATTATTTAAGTTCCGTATATTTTAATATTGACTATTTACGATTACATCTCAACGTTAGCGAGGTATTTGCAACATCTGATGTAATAGTGGTTGCCATTCCTTCTGCATATGCTATTGAAACGCTGCAGCTCGCAGGCGCATCTGCCTTCGCGGGTAAGAAAATTATTTCTGCCATAAAAGGAATACTACCCCAGAATAATCTTCTCCTCAACCAATATCTTGAATCGGAATTCGGATTAAAGCCAGTGGATTATTTCACGGTGATGGGGCCTTGTCACGCCGAAGAAGTGGCGGCGGAAAAATTATCATACCTCACTTTTTCAGGTATCGATACCTCCGCAACAAAAGAAATCGCTGCATGTTTTACTACAGAATACATGAACACCATAGTGAACAATGACGTTACCGGTGTACAATTTGCGGCGATTCTAAAAAATATTTATGCGCTCGGCGCCGGCATTGCACATGGACTTGAATATGGTGATAATTTTTTAAGCGTGCTCATTGCAAATTGTGCCGATGAAATGGCGGGTTTTCTACACAAAACCGGAATTCCGCATATGGAAGTTGGTGTACACGAATCCGCGATCAACACCCTTGAAAAAAAGAGTCCGAATTATGCGGCCTCCGTTTATCTTGGCGATCTGCTCGTGACTTGTTATTCCTTATTCAGCCGTAACCGTACATTTGGAAACATGATCGGTAAAGGATATTCGGTAAATGCAGCAAAACTCGAACTCAAAATGGTGGCCGAAGGTTACACCGCCAGCAAGTGTATTCATTCCATTAATCAGGATGTGCAAGCCGAAATGCCCATCGCAAATGCCATCTATCAGATTCTATGGGAGAACCTGAGCCCCGCCGACGGATTTAAACTTATTGAGGAAGTGTTGGTTTGATTTTAAACAGGTAAGGGCAGTACAAATAATTCTGAAGCAATTCCATCAGCAAATAATTTCCCCTCTTTGGTAAG
>JBDTMM010000363.1:0-2857 GCA_039934275.1 Flavitalea sp.
ATAAAAAAAGACGATCTCCCGGTTCCGGAAAAGGAATCGAAGACCATGCAACCCGAAGAATTCATTCATAAGCAGGGTAACTCTGGAAAAGATAAATCGGATAATTCTTCTATGGGGGGAACACCAGACAATTATGACCATCCTGTAAAGAGTAAGTGATTTATTCGAGGTTTAATTCCCACATCTCTCCTGAATGAATTGCCAGAGCTGAATTTGTAATGATCTCCTTCACCGAAATAATATTTAGTGTAGCGCTACATCCCTTTGTTCTTCTGAATAATTGGTAAAATTTATTGTCCTGTTTCTTTTCGGAATATTCCTGATGCACATGATTGTTTGCGCATCATCTACTGAAATAAACGGCTAATCCATTGTCAGGAACATACTGACGAATGCTTTCTGAAATTTGTCCCGTACGTCATCTATAAGTGGCAATATCTCCAATTGTTGCAGATAATTGAATGATTGATAATCCCCCGGATGTCGCCACCTTGGGTGCAACTGGGTGCCTTCCGGCATTGGTTGTATCTTAGTAAAGTAAACCTCAATACATTTTGAAGAAAAAAGAAGACTCAACCCATTTCATTAAAGGAGCTTTCAGGAATATTTCTGATACACCTGTAATGGCTAAAGGGGTGTCTTACACCAAAGTGATCAGGGATAGTTTGAACCGACCTAAAAACGTAAAACCTCCTAACATTCTGCCATCGGTAAAAACTGATCTCAAATCCATCGTTTCAGATGAACCATTTATTGTTTGGTTCGGCCATTCCTCTTACTTTATACAGGTAAATAATATAAGGATATTGGTGGATCCCGTGTTTAGCGGTCATGCATCACCGGTATCTTTCATGGTAAAGTCGTTCCCCGGTTCCGATATTTATACGGTAGATGATCTGCCGGAAATAGACATGCTTATCATCACCCACAACCATTATGATCACCTCGATAGCAAAACGCTTGAGCTGCTAAAAAAGAAGGTGAAAAACATTTACACTCCGCTTGCTGTTGGGCCAGATATCAAAATGAAGGAGCTTTGGCAAAAAACATTTGAGCTGGATTGGTGGGATTCGATAAAGGTAACCGCAGACATTGAACTGATAGCCACACCAGCAAGGCATTTTTCGGGAAGGGGTATAAAGCGCGGCGAATCATTATGGGCTTCTTTCGTTTTAAAAATTTATGAATACTCTATTTTCATCGGGGGCGACTCGGGTTATGACGACCACTTTCGGGAGATAGGAAAATGGCAAGGCCCTTTTGACATTGCCATACTGGAATGCGGTCAGTACAATAAAAACTGGCCATACATCCACATGATGCCTGAAGAAACCGTTACCGCCGCTCAAGACCTTGGAGCAAAATGGCTGATGCCCGTGCACTGGAGCAAATTCGCACTGGCACTGCATCCATGGAACGAACCCATAAAACGGGTAACGAAAAAAGCAAAGGAAGTCAATATGAAAATTACCACACCCATGATAGGTGAACCGGTAATTCTAAATAAATGCTATCCTGCAAAAGAATGGTGGAATATTTAAATGGAATAGTTTATGAATATCCTCATCACAGGAGCAACGGGAATGGTAGGGGCGGAAGTAGTGCGACAGGCAATACAAGATCCTTCTATCGAAAATATCACACTGCTGATAAGAAGACCCAGCGAATTTCACGACCCAAGGGTCACAGAAGTGATCCTTAAAGATTTTCTCAATTATTCGTCAGTAGAATATGTATTTGCCAACAACGACGCCTGCCTCTGGTGCCTCGGCATTTCACAATCACGCGTAAGCAAAAAGGATTACTACAAGATCACTTACGAATACACCATGGCCGCAGCGCGCGCAATGAAAAAAGTAAACCCCACTATGAGTTTCCTTTTCCTTAGTGGCGAAGGCGCAGATTCTACAGAAAAAAGTCCGGTTCGCTTTGCCAAAGTAAAAGGCCAGACAGAAAATGGCCTCCAGAAATTACAATTAAAAAACCTATACATATTCCGGCCCGGTGGAATATCCCCCACTACCCGGTCCCGCACAGAAGGCTGGTACAAAAAGTTTGAAATATTTATGGTAAAGGCAATGAAAACAATATTGCCCTGGGCTGTAGTAAGCACCAAACAACTTTCAAAGGCAATGCTTCAGGTGGCAAGGGAAGGCTTTCCCAAAATCATTTTGACCCACAAGGATATAAAGGCATTGTAATTAATTTGTCGTGGCACTATTTTTTCTTCATATTTACCCAAAATACACAGATGAATAATTTTATCAAAGCCCTTATTGCGGGGTATGGCGCTAAAAAATTAGGTGGTGGTTGTTTTTCCACCATTATCGTATTTATAATTATCTGGTATGCCTTGGGTCATTGCAACGGCATGCATTAGAACCATCGTCCGGCAATATGTACTCTTTTGATCGCGCATTCGGAACCAACATCCTTCCTTTGTTCAGTTTTTGCCGGCTTGCCTCACCTTGTAACTGAATGCAATGTTCGCCTATGCCGAATAGCGGTTGAGTTTGAAATATTGTATGGTTAGTTTTAAGCTGGTATTTATGTGCATGTCGTTCGAGTAAAATTTATCGCGCAAAAGAACTTTAGATTAGCCATATTTTTAAATAGATTTACTTCCCTGTAAATAATTATTACGTTAGTATCGGTTAAAAAGTAGCTGCTAAAAATAATTCTTATTCTTCCTACATAACGCCGTTTGGATTTGTCGCAATACCCCCGCAGCGATCGGCTACGCTTAATTCCGGAGGCATCCATAACAAACGGGTGCGGCCCTTATATTCCCGCTAATGCTTCTTAATGCGTCTGTTACAGCCTGCCTTACTGTTCAATACAACTCCAAACCGGGTTT
>JBDTMM010000364.1:0-2857 GCA_039934275.1 Flavitalea sp.
ATCCGTTACATTGTCAGGGAGAAAAGGAAGTATGTCTTATAATACGTGGTTATATTAAACAGCCACTGCCTAAGTAGCAAGAAACAAAATGGAGGATTTTAAAATAAATTCCTATGTCATGCTCTCTATTCAACTCGCGCTGCTTTTAAATATAATGGCAGAATTTCATTTATAAACTGATCCGGAAAACAAGAAAATGAGCATTGCATATACTGTCAGGGTAACATTACCGGTAAAAAAAGAAATCGCCATTACATGATGTCGAAAAAGATTGCAAGTTCCTTTTGGGTAACCGCTTTGTTTTACACCATATTACAGCGAATATCGCTATTTGTGTTCGGTGTTACCGCATACATGATCCTCGTCAGAGGCTTTTCCACTGAAACCAACGGTGTGTGGGCGTTATACGTTACTTTTTATTCATTGTTAGAAGCCATTAAGCAGGGCCTGATCCGTAATGCAACGATCCGGTTTCTCGGCATGAAAGAATACGCACAGGATAAAGATGCGGTGCAAACCTCTTCATTGGTCATAAATATTTCTTTCACCATTTTAATGGTGCTATTAATTTTATCTTCCGCCCATTGGTTCTCTGAATTATTAAAGGCTCCGTTACTTCAGCCACTGTTATTATACAGTACCATTATTGTGGCCCTGCTGGTACCTTATAATCATTGTGAAATATTACTTCAGGCAAAATTTAAATTCGATACGCTGTTTGTTGCGGGTTTTATCAGGCAGGGATTTTTCTTTGCAGGAATACTGACTACCTATTTTTTCTTCAGAAATTATTTTTCTCTCTTAAATGTATTAATGATCCAGGTAGTGGCGCTTATCGCTTCGCTTATTTTCATCCTGGTTAAAACGTCGGGGCTTTTGATCCAAAAATTAAAAGTAGACATTCCGCTCACCTGGAAAATATTTCATTTTGGTAAATACACTTTTGGAACAAATTTATTTGCTGGTTTGTCAAGAAGTTTTGACCATTTTGTTACCGCAAATGCGCTTGGTCCGATCGATGGAAAAGATTACGTGGCATATTACAATACGGTAGCGCGAATAAATAATATGGTCGATGTACCTTCGCTGGCTGCAGCCGATGTATTGTATCCTAAAAATGTAGAGGCCCATGAAAATGAAGGCGCTGAAAAAGTAAAATATTATTTTGAACAGGTAACCGGAACAATACTGGCTTTTATTGTCCCGCTTTCTGTATTCATTTTTATCTTTCCTCGTTTCATCATATACGTTATAGCCGGTCCGCAATATTATCCGGCAATAATCATTCTGCAACTGACCATCTTATTCAGCATAGTTCGGCCACTCAGTTACCAGTTCGGCTCCACGTTGGATGCGATAGGAAAACCACAAATTAATTTCCGTGTAAATGCACTACTGATGGTGTTGAACCTGATACTCACCTATTTTTTACTTAAAACGTATGGGGGTATTGGCGCAGCTTATGCTACGATGATCTATTACACAGTGAGTTTTATTTCGATGTGGCTGATCCTGAAAAAATACATCAACCTCGATGTAAAAGAAATCCTGCAAATCGCCATAAAAAGGTACACCGATATGTACCATTATTTAAAGGGAAAGGACATTTAATACAGCAACCTTACTTTCAAAGTTCCCTTTACTTCTCTTAACAACGTAGCTGCCTGGTTCGATAACTTCTTGTCGAGGTCGAGCACCACGTACCCTATTTCCTCATTTGTTTTGAGGTACTGTCCGAGAATATTGATGTCATTCTTCGACAGCTCCGAGTTGATGGCCGATAATACTCCCGGGATATTTTTATGAATATGCAGTATGCGGTGTGTGCCCTCAATTGCCGGCATATTTAATGGTGGAACGGTATGTGAACCGATGGTTACTCCTGTTTCGAGGTATTGGTATAATTTATTACTTACGTCTTCACCAATATTTAATTGCGCTTCTTCGGTTGATCCCCCGATATGCGGAGTAAGAATAACGTTTGGCAATCCCTGGAGCGGTGAGGTAAACGGGTCACCATTCTTTTCTGGTTCAACCGGGTAAACATCTATTGCCGCGCCGGAAATTTGTTTGTCGTTTATGGCTACCGCCAGTGCATCAAGATCCACCACCTCTCCCCTTGCGTAGTTGATAAGAATGGAGCCTTGTTTGAAATGCTTCAGTGCCTGTTTGCTGATGAGGTTTTTTGTACTGGATAGGTCTGGAACGTGCAGCGTAATAATATCTGCTTCACTTGTCAGTTCTTTCAGGCTTTTACAAGACACTGCATTTCCAAGCGGAAGTTTGGTGATCACATCATAAAACATCACTTTCATGCCCATCGCCTCTGCAAGTACGCTTACCTGGGTGCCGATATTTCCATAGCCAATAATGCCCAGCGTTTTGCCTCTCAGTTCGTAGCTGCCTTTTGCTTCCTTCATCCAGCTGCCTTCATGCGCCGCTTTGTTTTTATCGGGAATGCGCCTGATAAGCATGATAGCCGAAGCAATCACCAGTTCAGCCACCGACCTCGTATTGGAATAGGGTGCGTTAAATACAACCACTCCGCGGTTTCGTGCTTCTTTAAGATCGACCTGGTTCACGCCAATGCAAAAGCATCCAATTGCCTGAAGCTTGCTGGCCGCAGCAAGTACCTTTGCGGTGATTTGCGTTTTGGAACGGATACCCAGAAGGTGAACGTCCTTTACTTCATTGATCAGTTGCTCCTCGGAAAGCGCCCCATTCAGTTTTCTTACCGAACTGTATCCTTCATCCCGGAACAGCTTTACAGCAGAGTCGCTGATATTTTCAAGAAACAAAACGTTTACTTTTTCCTTGGGATAACTTGTATTTTTTTTGTCTGCCATAATGAACTCCA
>JBDTMM010000365.1:0-2833 GCA_039934275.1 Flavitalea sp.
GGTGTTCATATGCATTGATATATGCCACCTGCATGGCTTCTTCGGTTTGGGAGTTGTCATTTAATATTGACATCCCCATCCTGAAGAGCCGTTGGTTATAGCGCCTGATAATGTGTTCAAATAAATACTTTTGTCCACCGATAATAGCGTGAACAAGGTCAATATCCGCCCATTTCGCCTCCTGCAAATAAACTTGATCCATCATTAAACCGTATTAGATGCGCGAGTGACCATTTTAGTTACAAAACCCTAGAAGAATTAAAGTATTTTCTCCAACTGCCAGCAAGTTTGGCCATTTAACGGTAACCTTTTTCAATGTACACTTTATTTACCTATGCTACTGTGCGCACCAATATATTGCCTAAAATGGCAATACTATTTTGTAGAGGTATTGGACAGTATGGAATACCGGCAGGCTTATAATAGTAACGGTTGGGAACCGGTTGTGAAATTTCTAACAAACCATAATCAGGAATGATGTTGACGGTTTGCATTCATATGCACTCCGTCCACATCATTAATTTAATTCAAAAACTTACAGAGTAAGTAGAATTAGAATTTTCTCATTCTATCAGAAGCAAATTTTGCCTTCCTGCGAATGTTCCACAGATCCTGTAAACCAAATGACTTCGCATTTCTGGCTGATCCAATTCCCGTTGCAATTGTTTCTTTTACTTCTACGAGGTTGTTTAAAATAAACTGGTCTACCTGGGCACTAGCGTGCATCATATCACTTTTCATGACATTTATTAATTTAAATGTTATAGATAAAAACATTTGAGCTGGCGGGTGAAAATCACCTAGAATCGTTAGCAAGCAGTTTGAATCCTGCCGTATTGTAGTAAGTACTGTACTAAAAAGCTCAATTTGACGATGCAAAGAAACAACACAAATGCCACAAATGCAAGTATTATCGAAGGAAAACCCTGAATTTATTCTTAAAAAAATCACAAGATGTGACAATGAAACAACAAAGAATTACGTTCGGTGCTGCTGAAAGGCCCACTGGCGTACGGTTACAGGAGAAGCCATAAATGCTTTTCGAAAAGAAGCAGAAGAATTGAATTTTATAGGTGCTACTATTCTGCATTCCACGCTAACGGTAAAAGTTTTAACAGCAAATGGCCAGGGATCAATAGTGATACAGTCACGTTCCAACTGAATTAACTCATTTATTTTTTTGTCAGGTCCTTTACTAATTTGTATTGCGCGTTGTTCAGGTGGTAGTTGACGATAATAATTAATTTTCAATTAAGCGATTGCTGATATATAATGATTATTAGAGCCGGCATTCCCTTCCCTAATAATCATGGCTCTATCAACCTATTAAATAATTTTTTCACCCGCCTCGTAATTCATGTGATTTCCTGGTATGCGAGTGAGTCAAGATCCGTTTCTTCGGGAATGCTCTGACCTTCCTTGATAATGGCCTCAATTGCTTCACACTTCTTAGCAATTGGTTTTTCTCGGATACCTGCAAATACCTGTTCATGCCGGGTGATTTGCTTCTGGGTCACTACAAGATGTTGTTGAAGGCGTGCTTTAGCTCGTCGCAAGTTGCGGCCCTTTTCATTTTAGGCAGTGCCCTGGCGATGACCTTTTCGGCGTAATCAATATCCTCCATACCACCCAGGAAATAATTCTGCAATAACGAGTCTCCCTTACCTGCCCCCGCATTTGCCGGTGTACTGGTTTTTTTGGGTGATCCCGATTTTTTTACTACTTCTTTTGCCATGATCATAATATTATATAACAGTATATAAAATTATGAGCCGCACCCTAAAATACCTGCCACGGCTGCTATATTCCCTCACATAAGTCCTCTATGTTTGGAATATTTAAAAATGATGTGTTTAAACCAAATAAAACAAAGAATATTTGTATAAGTAAATAAAATTAATACCGTGTAAAATGATGAAAGAAAAAGCGGTCAGCCTGATATTGTACATCGCTGAGTGTTTGATAGGAACGGCGGTAGGATTTTATATTTATCGTTCATACCCCACCGTTGGTGCCTGGTGTTTGATTTCCATTGTGCTGGTATTGTCGCCCGACCGTAAGGACGCCATGAATTTGGCGATGAACCGCATCAAAGCGAATATCGTTGGGGCGATAGTGGGATTAGCTTTATTTTTTATTCACCCTATCAACCTGGTGATGATCTGTATTGGAATAACGGTAACCATAGTGGCGTGCGAGGTATTGAAATTGCAGGTTGCAACGCGTTCTGCAACGATAGCGGTGCTGATAATAACCATGCACGAGCCAGGGCAATATTTTTGGGACGTTGCGCTTGAGCGTGCAGGCGGAGTGGTGAGTGGATGTATTATTGGGATCATTATTACTTATGCCTTTCACCTATTTATTTCCCGGTCGCGGCGCGCAATTGATAAGGTGCGAAGTTTGCCGATGAGTGATGATTGAAGAGCTTCTTTTTAGGCTGAAGAGGTTTTTAATTCTTTGGATGAAACCATTATTCCCATTTTGAAAGAAATTGTACAGCACGTATTTCCTAAAAATCTTACTGGGCCTGCATTTCGCAATTGGCACGCGGTTGGTTAATACATCATTGGTTTTTCATAGGATATTGGATTTAAACACGGGCTGGATTTCTATCCGGCCCTTTTTTTATCCCGCAAGTCTACATGAAAAAATTCTTCCTCTTCTTCGTCAGAATTTTCTTCCTGAGCAATAGGAAACTGGTCGCTGGAAGGGTTGCAGCAGTTGCAAAAGAAGTGGAGCTCGAATGTCTAGCGCGGATCGTAATGTGGTAAACTTACCTTTGATGCATCAGGAGTATGTCGCCATTGCCACATTAAACTTGTAAAAAATA
>JBDTMM010000366.1:0-2826 GCA_039934275.1 Flavitalea sp.
TGGACGCGATGGTTTGCTGATGAAAATTTTTGATATCGTTGAATTTAATAGCCGGTATGCTTTCGTATTCGGTCTTCCTCAAATCGGTGGTTAGCCCCAGCCGCTTTGCAGCGAGATAACTGAATATGATTGCATCCTGGGTTACGCGTTCACTTGCAAGATCCTGCTGCAGGCTTGTCTTTGCACTTTCAAATGCCTTATCCGTTTCAGGAAGTGTTTGCAGTAATTCATTCATAGCACTTATTCCTTCTTTCATTTTATCCGCCTGGCTTCCCACGTAAGCAATGGTGGTATATCGGCCCTCTCTTTTATCGGGCTGCGCATAAAATGCAAACGTTGAATATGCAAGTGCCTTCGATTCACGAATAACCTGAAATACCACGGAAGACATATCAGTTCCAAAATATTTATTAAACAGGTCGATCGTTGCTGTTTTGCTGCTATCGAAGGTTCCTGAATTGGAGATCCAATAAATTTCAGACTGTACCATGTCGTAAGAAGTAAAAATCACTTTTGTAACGGGCACATCCTGTTTGCGAAATGTAACGCCTGCCGGCAGTTCCTGAAATCTTGAGGGCACCTTGTGAATTTTTGAAATTTCATCACTTACTGCGCTTAATGACCGGGGGCCATAATAAAGTACCACATGTTTATACTGGAACCACAGGTGAATAAAATCAACCAGCTTTTGCGGGGTAACCGCATTTAATTCTTCAGTACTCAACTGGTAATTGAAAGGATTTATTGGTCCATACATGGCATAATAGGTAAGTCCACGTGTTATGCTGTTCTTGTTTGATTTTGCATCGCTTCGTTGTTTTAATATCCTCGCCTTTAAATTTTTCAGCGCAGCTTCATCTGGCCTGCAATGTAAAACGAGGTCTTCGAATAACTTTACCGCTTTACCGAAATTCTCCTGCAATCCTGTGATGGTTATAGTAGTATATTCCGATGACGGCGTAATTGCAAACGAACAGGCGATATTGTAAAACGCTCTGCTGATTTCTTCTGAAGTATGTTTGTCGTCACCCAAAAATTGCAGGTATCCCGCGGCAAGTGCAAGCTCTCTGCTGTTCCATGTACCGAGATCAAGGCGATAGTGCAAACGGAAAATTTCATTGTCTTTATTCTGTACATACAACAATTGGGCATTACCCGTTTTTGAAGTAATGATCTCCTTTTTGAAGTCTATCCACTTTGGATGAATAGGATCGACCGGCATTGAATTCACTTTTTTAAGAAATGCCGATTGGTCATTCGTATTGATAGTTATTGGAGTGATAATTGGTTTTTGAACCTTCACAATCGATTTATCTTCTCCCTTTCTTTTATAAACAACCACATAATTATTTCTCAAATATTTGTTTGAGAAATCAACTATTTCCTGCTTTGTTACTTTTGATAAATCATCCACTGCAGCAACATCCTGGTTATACAATAAACCTTTGTGTGCAATAAAACTTGTCATCAGGCTATTTGCGCGCGAATCATTGCTTTCCATTCCCTGCAGTTCTGATAGTTTAAAATTGCTTACAATGGCTTTAATCAGGGTTTGATCGAATTCACCTTTGCTCAACAACTCCACCTGCGACAATAAAAGGTCCTTTACCTGTTCCAGTGATTGCCCCCCCTTTGGTTTTCCATTTAAAAATAAAGCGGAATAATCTTTATAATAATCAGGTTCAGCATTAGACGAAAGAACAACCTGTTTTTTATTGAGATTAATATCCATTAATCCCGCTTTTCCATTTGCCAGTAATTGACTGACAACAGTAAGATCAATTATTGCTTTATTATCTTGAACACCAGGAAATCGATAGCCTATTTTTACAGACTCTGATTCTGGCCCTACTACTTCCTTTTCAAAAGGTACAGTGATTGGCTGTTCCTGCGGACTGGTATACTCTGGAATAGCGGAAGGTATCATGTATGAAAAAGCGGCATCGATTTTTTTGATCAGTTCATCGGGATTAAAATCTCCCGCCATGATCAGGGCCATATTATCGGGCACATAATACTTGTTATAAAATTGGCGGATAGCAATTAAAGAAGGGTTTTTTAAATGTTCAATGGTTCCGATAGTAGTTTGTTGTCCATAATTACTTGTTGGAAATAAGGCACGGAGAATGGTATACCAAACCTTCCTGTTGTCATCGTCGAGTGTCCTGTTTTTTTCCTCATACACGGCTTCCAGTTCGGTGTGAAACAAACGAAAAACCGGGTTATTGAATCTTTCTGCCTGCAGCGCCAAATATTTATCAACTGAATTAGCCGGAATATTTTCTTCATACACCGTTTCTTCAACGCCAGTGTGGGCGTTGGTTTGCTGCGATCCCATTGCTGAAGCCATTTTTTCGTATTCATTTGGTATGGCGTATTTAGCGGCAATACCGGAAACGCTATCGATCTGGTGATACAGTACCATTCGCTGGGCAGTATCGGTGGTTTTATTGTAGATATCGTACAAACCCTCTATCTCATCGATATACACCTTTTCTTTCGAGGAATCGAGCGATCCGAATGTATATGTGCCTTTAAATAATAAATGCTCGAGATAATGTGCCAGGCCCGTGTGATCTTTTGGATCGTTATTACTTCCCGCCCTTACAGCGATCAGCGAACGGATCCGGGGTTCTTTGTTATTTACGGTAAGCATTACCGTTAGTCCGTTGTTTAAGGTATATATCCTCGCCTTCATAGGATCGTTTGATACATATTTGTAAGTGTATCCTTTGGAGTTGGACTCCTTCCATTTATATTTGTCCTGCGAATATCCGGGCAAATTAAAAAGACGCAAACGTTCGTAATAAGTAACCTCTGGATCTG
>JBDTMM010000367.1:0-2801 GCA_039934275.1 Flavitalea sp.
TTTCCGGACACCCCTAACAGGAAAGAATTTCCTTCCACTATCCTGCGCCCCGGCGAAGTATATGATCACGAAACTACACTCGGTTTTTTATTTTGAGAATTCTCGAACTTCTTTGAGCCTTGGTGATTCAATGTATAGATTACTAACTAGTCTTTGAGCCTTTGTGGTGCAAAATTAAATAGATGCATCTGCCAAACTACTTCGCGAAGCAATTCTATTATTTGTTGTTTTGTTTTGTGATTATTTCAAAAAAAGGAGCCGTGCGTGTTGATGTAAAGATAAATTGGCAGAAAGGAAAAAAATACAAAAGGCCGGTTTATAGCATTGTCAACCTCAAACAGCTTCTGCTGCTGAAGGATTTGCATTGGTGTCAAAACAGAGTAACGAAGCAAATATGGATGTGGAAAAATCTGTGGGTAGTGCAAATATGGATGAATATTATGCGGTGGAACAACGAAAATTCTGCTTCCGTTTCTGTTGATCACTGAATTTTATGGTCAAAACCCGTCGTGGGAGCAGACTGATAATAATCCTGATTTCAAAATAAAATCAGGTGATCCCGTTGATTGTATCATCAATAAAATTTCGACCGAAAAAATAGGCGTTATTCTCCCATTTTGTTTGTTGCAGTGAGTTTCGAAAACTCAGAACCACTGAACATACGGGCGAGGCCTATATTTTTTGACTTTGTGTACTCGGGTAAACTGGTGCCGGTAACGATTCTCCAGAAATTACGCGACTTCAGGTGCGCATAATCTTTGTCTTTCACAAACTGCCCATACACCGCAACTCTCTTTTTAAAATTGATTTTTACAAAACTTTCTTCAGTGGTAAGTTTTGTGTCGATGAATTTTTCAATATCTTCTTTAGTCATATTATAATAACATTAAATCCAGGTAATCGGTTAAATTTTTTTTAATCCTGCTAAAATTGGCATCGTCGTTCGCAGGAAAACAAAGAAATGATGCATGAAAGTAAAAGGATTCAAGTTGGCCTAAGGTAAGGGATTTTGACCATATGATGCCATTTAATTTTAACTCTCGTTAATGTTAAATAAAACACAACGAATCAATATTTTATTCGCTAAAAATTGCAGATAGTTAGGAAGCAGCCGTTTTATATAAAAACTACCGTAATTCTTTTTGGATTAATGCTGCTCGTATATACAATGTTTAACCTGCGTGGAATTATGGTTCCGCTGGTGTTTGCAATACTCATTTCCATGCTGTTGAATCCGATTGAAAAGCGCATCGAAAAACCCGGGATGCCAAAGTGATCTCGATATTTTTATCTTTGTTTATTGCCCTGATCGGTATCATATGCATCCTGTTTTTTTTCGAAACAAATTAGCAGCTTTTCCGATCAGCTACCTCTTCTACATAACAAATTTATCCAGTTATTAATTGTGGATCATCGCTGCTTACATGATCATTCAGTTTATTGAAAATGATTTTTATTCTAGTTATCGTTTTCTCAAACTAAAGATCAACGCGCTCGTTTCCATCGTTTCTGTACTGTTAGGCGGGATGTTGTGGGGTATAGCTGGCATGTTTGTTTCAATACCATTGATTGGGATGTTGAAAATAATATTCGTCAGGATGCCAGAAATGAAATGATATTGGAAATGATTGGGTTCGGAAATTCCTGCCGAACATGATGGAAGAAAATGGATAAAGAGCAAAATCCGCTAGACTATAAAATTAAAATAATATCACCTTCCATTCATAAACCGGCACAGATGCAGTGAAAAACAGATCTATACACTCATAAATAGAAACCAGCCCGTAACATTGGTTAATATAGTGCCCATTTTTGCGGCATCTGGCAAAGAAATAGATATAGGCGCTTCATAAAGGTAAGTATAGAAGAACCACCGAGTTGAATAGACGAAATGATGCGTTTTTTGATTTATCTTTCGCTGGCATAATAATTCCATTAGTTGTTATTTAGCTTTTAACAACTATCTAATGTAATCTCGTAAATAGGGCGTCGAGAAATGCTCCCCCGCTCTCACAAATCCCACACCTTAAAGAAAATGAATCTTAGTGGTTCAAATTAACATGTATAATGAAGAAATTTTCTATAAGCCAGTTAGAGAATCTCTCTGGCATAAAGGCTCACACAATAAGAATATGGGAGAATCGGTTTTCTTTGCTAACCCCAAACCGTTCTGCAGGTAATACCCGATACTATGGGGTAGGGGATCTGAAGAGGTTAATGAACATCGCTTTTCTGAATCGCAAGGGACTTAAAATTTCCTCCATCGCTTCCATGCAGGAACCCGAGATCGAAGAGAAGATGATCGTTTTTGCTACAGATTCCGACAGGCCAATGATGGAAGTCAACAAGCTGGTGGTTGCCATGTTTGCAGGTGATACTGAAGAATTTGAATTTATACTCGATAAATACCTGCTGGATTATGGAATTAATGCCACACTTAAAGAAGTGGTCATTCCTTTTCTCGAAAGAATAAACCTGCTTTCGTATAAGGATACCAGT
Organism: Flavitalea sp.; assembly: GCA_039934275.1. Classification (GTDB taxonomy): domain Bacteria; phylum Bacteroidota; class Bacteroidia; order Chitinophagales; family Chitinophagaceae; genus Flavitalea. Next base: position 2,500 of record JBDTMM010000367.1, read on the forward strand.
AGCGAAGTTCACTTTGCAGTTAACGCGGTAAGGCGAAAAATTATTCTTGGTATAGAAAAACCTTCTCCGCTGGCCCACTCAAAAAAGACAGCATTATTATTCCTGCCCGAAGGCGAACACTACGACCTCTTACTGTTGTACATGAACTATTTATTAAAATCCGAAGGCGTAAAAGTATTATACCTCGGCACTAACATTTCTATAGAAAATATCTGCAAGGTTTCTGATAATAAAAAGCCCGATTTCCTGGTGGTTTATGTTACCCCAAAAAAGAAATTTGAAGTGGAAGAACTTTCTGACTT
>JBDTMM010000368.1:0-2789 GCA_039934275.1 Flavitalea sp.
CTGAATTGATTTTTACAAAAATAAGGGTACCTGCTCTTAGTTCATCACCATTTCCCTTGCATTCTCCAGTGCAGCGGCGGTGGGCTTTTCGCCACTTAGCATTTTTGCAATGACAGTGATCCGCTCCTCACCCGATAGCAGCCGGATGTTGGTACGAATGACATCATTTTTAATTTCTTTATAAACGAAAAGGTGGGCGTTTGCTTTACCAGCGATCTGCGGCTGGTGTGTGATGGTTATGACCTGCCTTTTTGATGCAAGCAAATTCATGATCACCCCTACCTGTTTGGCAGCTTCACCGGAAATACCGGAATCTATTTCATCGAATATTAAAGTGGGAAGGTCCATCGATTCTGCTACAAGCGATTTTATTGAAAGCATCAGCCTGCTTAGCTCCCCACCCGATGCTACTTTTCTTACCGGTTCAAAGCGGTTGCTTTTATTGGCGTCGAATAAAAATTCCACGGCGTCATGACCGTAGCTATCTGCAGCTTTATTTTCAATTGTCACTTTTATTTTAGCATTGGGCATGCCTACTTTAAAAAGCAGGTCGTTCACTTTTTTTTCGAATGGTTGTATTTGTTTATTGCGGTTAGTAGTTAATGTCAATGCCAGTTCATCCACCTGCTTCATCAATTGCGCCACTTCCTTTTCTTTGTTGATGATGGCTGCGTCGGTATTAATAACGGCGTCGAGCTTTTGTTGCAGGGTTTCTTTGATGTCCAGTAATTCTGCAGTAGTTTTTACGCCGTGCTTTTTTAATAATTTATATCCCGTGGCGATCCTTTCATTTAATTGCTCTATGCGTACAGGATCGTGCGATACCTGGTCGTTTAGTCGTTCCACTTCATCGGCAATGTCTTTTATTTCGATGTGTGCCGAGTGTAAGCGTTTTAATAATTCATCAATGCCCTTATGATATTTAGAACAGGATTCGAGTTGTTGTTCCATGATCCTTACTTGTTGCACTACAGGGTGATCGCCACCTGATAAGGTTTCTGAAATCTCTGCCAGGGAACTTTTTATTCCTTCCGAATTGCTTAATATTTTTAATTCTGCATCGGCGTCTTCCAGTTCATTGGCGGATAATTCTGCCTGTTCCAGTTCGTACAAAAGAAATGTATGGTAATCGTGTTCTTTTTCAAAGGAAGACTTTTGCAATAGAAGTTTGGTTAATTCTTCCAGAACCATTTTCCATTGACGAAATGCCATTTGGTATTTATTAAGGATCGATGCATTACCGGCGAGTGCATCGAGTACATTTCTTTGAAAACCCGAGTCTGAAAGTGCAAGCGTATCGAACTGGCGATGCAGATCAACCAGCAGACTGCTTATTTCTCTTAGTTGTTCAAGGTTAACGGGTGTATCGTTTACAAACGCGCGCGACTTTCCGTTGGGTGCAATTTCACGGCGTATAATTATTTCGTTTCCGGTATCTGCATCGAGGTCATTTTGATTTAATAATTCATTTACGTGTGAGTTTGGCGCGGGAAAAAAAGTGCCTTCTACAACACATTTCTTTTCGCGGTTTTGCAGTACGGAGCTTTCAGCGCGGTCGCCAAGTATTAATGAAAGTGCGCCCATGAGAATGGATTTTCCCGCACCTGTTTCTCCAGTGATCACATTCAGCTTCGACGAAAAATCTATTGATAGTTCATCGATAATGGCATAGTTATTTATGCGCAACGTTTTCAGCATAATCCATACAAATATATAGGAGTTTCCTTTGCGCACCTTACGCTTCCCCTGCGTGCTTTACGATACTATTTCTCATAGAGTAACGCGAAGTGCTATCCTACCCTTACTAACCCAGCCTTCGCTTTCTGATCCAAGGAATTTTTAAAATCATGCCCCTTCATCCCCAGGCAACGATTGAACCAATACGCTGCCTGCTTTTTATCACCCTGCTGCTCTGCTATAAACGCAAGTTGAAGCGCACTCCGCGCCGCGAAATATTCTTTTCTCTTTTCGCCCATCACCACCACCTGCCTGTAAAACGTCACTGCCTCATTATCACGCTGCAGGTCATCATACAACCTCCCTACCCTATACGCAAATTCAATCTTCTGTTCCTCTTTTTTAAAATCAGACATCTGTTTTCCCTGCAACAATATCAGCGCCTCATGGTAATACCCTCCGTCGTTAAGCAGTCTTGCCTTCAGCAATAATTTATCGGGCCACTCGCCCGCCTTCACTTCCCTCAGCGCCAGTTGATCGGCTTCCGCAATCGTGTTCCCACTCTTCAGTACAAGTGACCTGTAATGATCCGCATTGTCCTGATCGCCCTTTAAATAATAATACAAACTCAGTTTGTACAACACATCCTTTAAATAATATTTCCCCTTAAAATGATCGAGATAATTTTTAAAGAAGCCCTCTGCCTTATCGTCTAGGTGATTCATTTTTGCATATCCTGTTTCCAAATCCCACAAACTCGTTTGCAGGTATTCATCAGAATTATTCTTCTCCCTAATAATCTTCTCTGCACGCGCCGATTGCTGGCTGTTGATGCTCAAATTCACCGCGAGGTAAGTAAACAAATGATTATTTTTCACATCGAGATTATGCATGCGCATATATTCAAACACTTCCTCTTTTTCATTGTTCACATAATACTTCAGCATCAGGAAATGAAACGATGCTTCGGTTCTAAACAACAGTGCCCACTCATCGTTTTGTAAAAGAAAAGTTTCCAGTTGCCCCAAACCCTGGTTGCCGGAACCCTTCATTCCAAACAAATTGCCCAGCCATTTATATCCATCGGGAATAGTGGAGATGGCCACTTTCAT
>JBDTMM010000369.1:0-2755 GCA_039934275.1 Flavitalea sp.
TAAACAAATAAATACTATGAAACTTTCAAACCTGTTTGGTGGCGGTGCCACTGCCAATCTGCAAAGCATTATTAATGAGGATACTTTTTTAGTAGATGTTAGAACACCTGGAGAATTCGCCGAAGGCTTTGTAAAAGGGTCGGTAAATATCCCTTTAGATAAAGTAGCAGCAGAGCTCGAAAAATTTAAAAACAAAAAGAATATCCTTGTGTTTTGCCGAAGTGGTGCCAGAAGTGGGCAGGCCAAATCAATTTTGGAACAAAATGGATTTACCAATGTTGTCAATGGCGGAACATGGGATGCTGTGAATGAATTTGTAAAATAATAAAATAATTATTTAGGAAAGAGAAGTTGATAAAATCAGCTTCTTTTTTTGTGCCTCCTCATCATGGTTTAAACAGATTTTGCAATTCTGACACTGTTCCATAAAATAAACAAGGGGGTTAAAATAGTAATTTAATCCCTTGTTGCAGAGACTACTTGAAAATACCTTGGCTATGAAAATATTTTAAGCATAGATTTACCAGAACGGGCATACGCATTCCTTCTGTTGAATAATTATAATCCACGTCATGAATTTAGACAACCTGAAAAATATTTTTGAACCGAAATTGCTGATGGAAATGCAGCAGTTTGGCACCTTTCAAAGTTTTAAAGAAGGTGATTTGATTATGGATTACGGAAAGTACATCCGAATGATGCCGGTTATTTTAAAAGGAACTGTCAAAGTATACCGGTTAGATGAATTAGGCAAAGAAATCTTACTTTATTATTTATCAAGCAGTGAAAGCTGTTCAATGGCTTATACCTGTTGTGTGGAGGCTAAAAAAAGCGAAGTAAAAGCCATTGCTGAAGATGATGTAGAATTGCTGGCGATTCCTAACGTAAAACTGGATGAATGGCTTTGTGTTTACCCAAGTTGGAAAAACTATATCATGCGTAGTTTTAGTGAACGTTTTATAGAATTATTAAAGTCTATCGAAAGTATTGCTTTTCATAAATTAGACGACAGGCTGATAGCATATTTAAAAGAGAAAAAGTCCCTGACCGGCTCAAGCGTAATAAAAGCCTCTCATAATTTAATAGCAGATGAGTTGGCCACTTCAAGAGTAGTAATTTCCAGGCTACTCAAACACCTTGAAAACAATAAAAAAATCATTTTATACAGGAACGAAATAAAATTGATGCCTTCTTTTGGGTAGCTGAAAAAACCCGTCAGGCCATTGACAGGGTCAGTTAGGGCCTTTCAACAATCAGGTAAATGACAAGGGTAGTAAATGAATCGATTATGTAGTAAGCATCATATTTTTTTCTGGCCGATGGCCATCATTACCTGGTCCAGGATCTGTTCAACAGGTGCATCATAATCGATGGGAAGTTTTTCCTTGAACTGCACCTTTAGTATCGTTCCTCGTCTTTTTATTTTCAATCCCTTTTTATCAAATGCGGTGCTGAACCCGTCTATGACCACCGGTATTACGATGGGGCGGTTCATTTTTATTAAATGTGCGGTGCCCTTTCTGCCCGGTGCAAAAGGAGTAGTTGTGCCCTGTGGAAATTGTATCACCCAGTTTTCCATCAGTGCGCGTGAAATTTTTCTTGTATCTGAAGGATCGAGACCCCTTCTTTTTTCATTACTTTTCTGGTTCCAGGTACGCTTGACCGTTAGAGCGCCGCCCAATGTAAAAAGTTTGCTGATCCAATTCTTCTTCATGGTTTCTTCTGCGGCCACATAATAAATATTGGTATAGGTATTGAGCAGGTAAAACGGAAAACCGAGTTTGTTTTTTCTTCCCCACTTTACCGCACTGAAAATGTGCAGGAAGGTGATCACGTCCGCAAAATAGGTTTGGTGATTGCTTACGATGAGCACATTTCTTCGTGGCAGCCCTTTGAGATGCTCCGTTCCCGAGATCTGCAGTTTGTTAGCCATTGCAAGACCGGGATAAGAGAACACTCCAATGATCGCATACAGTATTTTTCTCAACACCTTTGCTTTCTTCAGTCTTTCTATCAATGCCATACAAGGTATTTTTCAGCCTTTGCCGCGAATGTATGCAATTGCACATAAAAAGTAGCTTCGATACCTCTATAAACGCAGCATCGAAAAAAAATGGCGCCCCTAAAGGCGCCATATAGTCTATTGCTTTTTAGATAGATGTTACTCCGCTGCCGGTTCTGCAGGTGCTTCTCCGCCCTGTTGCTCTTCCTGTTGCAATTTCTGCTTCAGTTCAGCAAGTGCACCAAGGTCTCCAAGCGTAGCTTTTTCAACCTTGTTTTGCATGGTCTTCACCGTTTTCCTGGTTTTGTCCTGTTCCGCGCGAACTTCTTTCTTAGCCGTTTCTTTTTCGTCTATCTTCTGCTGTTCCCATATTCTTGAATGAGAAACCACTATTCTTTTTTCGTTGCGGTCGAATTCAATAACCATGAACTGTGCAGTTTCATCGGCACCAACGGTTTTACCATCTTCTTTCGCAAGGTGACGGCTAGGAGCGAATCCTTCCAAACCATAAGGCAGTTGAACCATTGCACCCTTATCATCTTTGCGGGTGACAGTTCCATCATGAAGGGTTCCCGGTGCAAAGGTATCCTGAAGTGTGTTCCAAGGATCTTCTTCGAGTTGTTTGTGGCCCAACTGCAATTTGCGGTTGTCTTTGTCAATTCCAAGAATGATCACGTCGATGTTGCTGCCCACCTTTGTGTATTCCGACGGGTGGTTGAACCTCTTCAGCCAGCTAAGGTCGCTGATGTGGAT
>JBDTMM010000370.1:0-2750 GCA_039934275.1 Flavitalea sp.
CCGCGAAGTAATTGCCTTCGCGCTCCGCCTTCGCCTGCATGATGCGGAACACCATTAGTTTTTTGGAGTCGCTCAATACTTCTTCACAAAATCCATCATCCTGGAAGCCGATGTTGACCTTTTTAATTTCCCAAATGCTTGATATCATTGCATTCACCGACTGCCCTAGTCCCGATTCGGTAAGCGTTGGCGAAATTAATGATTTTGACAGCGCGCGTATTTCATTGATCACCTGCATTAAATATTCAGCGCTCTTCTTCAGCATTTCATCTTTTGACGAGGGATTTACCTGTGCGTGTTCGATATATAATTTTACCACTCCGAGTAACTGGTTGATATTGTCGTGCAGTTCCTCGCCCAGTTTTCTTCTTTCCATCTCCCGTGCAACAAACACTTCCTGCGCCAGTTCGTCTTTATGGCGAAGCCTTTCACCACTTAATTCGATCTGTAGCATCTGGTGCTGTTTTAATATGCGCCTGCTTACGAGGTAGATGAATCCTGAAGCAAGACAAACAAATAAAACACCCTTATATGTTTGAAAATGAGAAAGAATGGACAGGTCGTTGTGAGCCAGAAGAATAGAAATGGTGTCCGTTAGAAATATCCAACTTGTACCGAAAAGTAGGAAGAAAAGTGCCAACTGCATGGAAGGAGAAACTTTGCGGTTAACCATACATTTAAGATAGCGGATTATTTTAAAATTCCCTTATTTATCTTCGCCGAATGCATTATGTTTCTGTAGAGGGGCTTACCAAGTCTTTTGGTATAAAACCATTGTTCACTAATATTTCTTTTCATATTTCCGAGGGTGATAAAATTTCGTTGGTGGCCCGCAATGGGAGCGGCAAGTCAACACTACTGAAAATTCTTGCAGGTAAAGAAACCGCGGAAAAAGGAACCGTGTGGGTCAATAAAGATGTTACCGTGGCGCTGTTCGAGCAGGAGCCCACATTCATTGAAAACAAAACAATACTCGATAATATTTTTCATCACCAGCATCCCGTAATGAACGCAATAAAAGAGTATGAAGACGCGATCGACTCGGGTGACGAAATGCAACTGACCAATGCCGTCGTTGCTATGGATGAACTGGATGCCTGGGACTTTGACTACAAAGTAAACCAGATATTTGGTAAGCTCAACATACACCACCTGCACCAGGAAGTGTCGAAATTATCAGGTGGCCAACGCAAGAGAGTGGCGCTGGCAAAAACGCTTATCGATATCGGATTCGAACATAAACACGTGCTGCTGATCATGGATGAACCTACCAACCACCTCGATGTGCAAATGGTTGAATGGCTCGAAAACTATCTTTCGCAGGAAAAGGTAACGCTGCTACTGGTTACACATGACCGTTATTTCCTGGATAATGTATGCAACGAAATATGGGAACTGGATGATAGCAAGATATTTGTATATAAAGGAGACTATGAAAATTATCTTGAAAAGAAATCGTCCCGTATAGAAAGCGATGTGGCAAGTATAGACAAGGCAAAGAACATGTACCGCAAGGAACTGGAATGGATGCGTAAACAGCCCAAGGCCAGGACCACCAAATCAAAAAGCAGGATTGATGCCTTCACAGACGTTGAAGCCAGGGCAAAAAAGGTGATCGAGGACCAGCGTGTACAGCTCGACGTTAAAATGACCAGGCTCGGAGGTAAAGTGGTGGAGTTGAAAAAGGTGTACAAAAGCTTTGGGGAAAAGAAAATATTAAGCGGCTTCGACTATACCTTTAAGAAAGGGGAACGCATTGGCGTGATCGGTAAAAACGGAACAGGTAAATCAACCTTCCTCAATTTACTTCAAGGCCTCGACCATCCCGATAGCGGAAAGATAAACGTTGGAGAGACTGTGATATTCGGGAACTATTCGCAGTCTGGCTTGATGATTAAGGAAGACATGCGCGTAATAGAGTTTGTAAAAAACATTGCGGAGCATTTTCCACTGAGTAACGGCAATACGATGAGTGCCTCTCAGTTCCTGAATTTATTTTTATTTCCCCCGGATCAGCAATACACTTATATATCCAAATTAAGTGGTGGCGAAAAAAGAAGACTCCATTTGCTTTCCATCCTTTTCAGGAATCCCAATTTCCTGATATTGGATGAACCAACCAACGACCTCGATCTTCCAACTCTGGGTGTACTTGAAAATTTCCTTAGTGATTACCCAGGATGCCTGCTCATCGTTTCGCACGACAGGTATTTTATGGACAGGCTCGTTGATCACCTGTTTGTATTTGAAGGCGATGGTGTTGTCCGCGACTTCCCGGGGAACTATTCATTGTACAGGTCAACGGTTAAGGAAGAAGAAACAACAAAGAAGAATCCGCCCATTGCGGAGGTTCCAAAACCTGTTGTTGTAGTGAATGCGCCTGCACCTGTTAAGAAAAAAATGACTTACAATGAAAAACGTGAACTGGATCTTCTGAAGAAAGAATTGCTTGACCTTGAAAAGGAAAAAGGATCACTTACTAACAAAATGACAGCAGATTCACTGGCATATGATGAACTTACGAAGATATCAGCACGTATTGTTCAAATCAATGACCTACTCGATAAAAAAGAAACCCGCTGGCTCGAGCTCAGCGAAATGGCAGAATGAAAATAATAATCTCCATCCTGTTTATTAGTATCACATTATCCGCCAATTCGCAGGTAAATAATAATGCCTCCAAGTACGCTGATGCCATTTCTGCCGACAGCCTTAAAGCGCATTTATATATCATTGCCGGGGCAGAGATG
>JBDTMM010000371.1:0-2746 GCA_039934275.1 Flavitalea sp.
CTGATTGAATAAGGTGTCTCTTCTTAAATAATCCTTTGCTTTATTTTTCGCTACAGTATATAACCAGGCAGATGGATTTTCGGGCAGGCCCTTCAACCCCCAGGTTTCGGTGGCAAGCAGAAAAGTGTCACTGGCGATATCTTCCGCGATCTCTATATGCTCAATCCCAAAGAATTTGCATAATACAGCCGTTATTTTGCTGTAGTTGCTCCTGAACAGATCCGGTATAATTTCCACATGCTCCATAAAAAAAAGCCTCCGTGAAATTACGAAGGCTGGTATTATTTTATATTATAAGATCACCATGAAAACTTACATCGGTACTATAGATCTCACTTCAACACTGCCGCCAACTTTTAATATAGGGCAACCCTTTGCAATTTCAGAAGCCTCTTCGATGCTGGAGGCTTTAATAAGAGAATATCCGCCAACGGCTTCTTTCACTTCCACATAAGGACCGTCGGTGATCATTTTATTTGAACCAACTATTTTACCTGTCGGGCTTAACTTCTGACCGGCAGATACCAGTTTATCCTGAGCTGCGATATTTCCTAACCAATCCTGCCAATCTTTCATGTTCGCCTGCATTTGTTGTGGAGATGCCTGGGGTTCATGGGCAACATTTTCTCTTCTGAATAAAAATAGGAATTCGATCATTTTAAATAATTTTAAGCGTTAAAGACAAATGACGATTGAAAAGAAGAGAATAGGACAATCGCCCCCATAAAATTATTGTTTTATGAAAATTAAATGCTGAATAGTTTTTGCATCACCCATTTCAGCAACATAAACCCCTGTTGGGAAAGTATTTATATCCACGGTAGTCCGTGAAGACGAAACCTGCTTCCTCAGCATTATTTTTCCCGCCACATTATAAATGATCAGGGAACTACGAGCATTGCTTAATGAATTATTTGTAACCACTATCTGCGAGGTTGCCGGGTTGGGTGCAAGTGATATGGACGATGCATTTACGGTCACTTGTTTTATGGTGCTATACACCGATCCTCCATCTATATCAACCTGCTGAAGGCGATAATAGTTCAATCCCGCTGCTGGTGCATTGTCAACAAAATGGTATTTCTGCTTTTCATAAGTATCCCCATGACCCGCAACGGTTCCGATTTTTGCAAACGATACGCCATCGGCACTGTGAAGTATGTCAAAATGGTCGCAATGTATTTCTGTGATCGTACTGAAGTTAATGTCAACTATTTGTCCGTTTGCTTTGGCACTTAATTCAAGTCCGGTTACAGGCAGTATGGCGTTGTTAAATACGGTGGCGGTTGTTGATAAAAATATTACAGGGTCAGTTGCAAGACCGCCATATTCCACTACATATTGCAGGCTGGCGCTTCCGCTAAGGTCGTTCCATTTGCCTGGCGCAGATGCTGCGTATATTTCGCCATAGTTTTCATTGCCTGAACTGTTGTTTGGTTCTCCGAGGTTCCAGTTATTAAATACACCCGCAACCGGAGTACCGGGTGATGAGCCGTTGGGAGCATTTGTGCTGGTTACCATCGTACCCTTTTCAGGGCCCGATATCCAGTACCATTTTCCTTCGGAAGCAGTTTGATTCGCGTAGGTAGTAACTCCTGTTGCTGCATTAATTTCTGTATAGGAATCACTGAGGCCGATCCATGCGTCGGTGCCCAGCTTTTGTTTTATAAAATCATTTTCTGTGGAAGAAGAAATGGTAGCGAGGTAACCAGATAGGCCCATATACGTTTTTGCTGCGGCATTTGTTTTAGAAGTTGACCAGTTAGCCGTTGATGCGATCGATTCATAAAAATGGCCGTTTGAATTGGCAACGAGGTTACCTACAGAATAAGTGATGTCGCGGTTACCGGTAACGTTTGAGGTGGAACGAAACTTCACTGTGCGAAACAACGATTGCCAGTTGGATGGAGTGGTTGTTCCTGAAAAAGATAATACACCTGTAGCGGTATTATACCCTGATCCGGAAACGGTTACTCCTGAGGGAAGTGATCCTGTATAAGAAAGAATGTCACCACTATTAAAATTTCCTGAGATGGTCACTTTGGCATCGGTGAGGTTTCCTGCGCTATAAACGTTAATAGCATTGTCTACGAATAAAGCTACATCATGTAACTGGTAAGTAGAACTTGCCGCTATGGTTTGCAGTTTTGTAGCTATCAAAGTAATGTCACGCGTATGAAAAATATCTACAACGGGGTCAGATGACTGTCCTCCATATTCAAGCACATATCCTATCCCACTTCCATCCTGAGAGTCGTTCCATAATCCCGAAGCCCAAAAGTTTTCTGCATAATGTTCGGTGGAACCGGAATTATTAGGTTCACCGCTGTTCCAGTTGGCATACGTTACAGCAGTAGAAGCATTTGAAAAGAGAGTTCCCTTTTCCGGACCAGTTACCCAGTACCACTTTCCTTCAGAGGCGGCCTGGTTCGCGTAAGTGGTTGCACCGGTGGCGATATTGATCTGCGAAAATTCATCACTTCCTCCCAACCACCCTTTACCGCTTAATGCATTCACAAATGTATTTTCAGAAGAGTTGGTTACCGTAACAAGATATCCGGTTAACCCAAAAAAAGATTTGGATGCGGCATCTGCTTTGGCGGCCGTCCAGGAAAAAGATCCCGACACGTAATTATAAAAATGGGTGTTTGTACTGTTATAGGAAAGAGTTCCGTCACCTGCCTCGAAGGTGATGGTACGCGTGGTGCTCACCGAGGACGTGGTGTTAAAGGTTACGCTTCGCAGA
>JBDTMM010000372.1:0-2744 GCA_039934275.1 Flavitalea sp.
AAGGGGGCCGGGTTGAAAAAATGCATTCCGGCGAATTGTTCCCTGCGCGATAAATGCCCGGCGATTTCTGTAACAGAAAGTGAAGAAGTATTAGTGACGAAAATCACCGATGGTTTATTTATTTTAGAAAGATCATTGAATAAAGAACCTTTTATTGTCGCATTTTCTATTATCGCTTCGATGATAATGTCGGCTATGCAATGATTTAATAGGGTGGTGAACTGAATTTTTTTTACTACTTCTATATTTCTTTCCCCGATCTTATTCTTAGATGTTTCAAGAATATTATCATCGAGGTCATAAAGAATTACGGAAAATCCATTGCTGGCAAATACCTGGGCAATGCCGGTTCCCATGGTACCCGCGCCGCAAACACAAATCTTTAAAATTGGATTACTCAATAGGATAATATTAAATCGCTGATGTGAACTGTTTTAAAAACCGTACATCATTTTCACTGAACAAACGGATATCATTGATGCCGTATTTAAGCATTGCGGGCCTTTCAATTCCCAATCCAAATGCAAAACCGGTATATTTTTCGGGATCGATTTTGCAATTCTTCAGCACATTGGGATGAACCATTCCGCAGCCGAGTATTTCTACCCAACCGGTGTGTTTACAAACATTGCAGCCTGCACCATTACAGATCTGGCAATTGATATCCATTTCCGCACTCGGTTCCGTAAATGGAAAATAACTTGGGCGGAACCTGATCTTTACATCGTTGCCATACATTTCCTTTACAAAGTAATAAAGCGTTTGCTTTAGGTCGGCAAAGGAAACATTTTCATCAATGTATAATCCTTCGAGCTGGTGAAAAAAACAGTGCGACCGTGCGCTGATGGTTTCATTTCTATATACCCGACCCGGGCAAATAATGCGCAGGGGAAGTTTTCCTTTTTCCATTTCCCTGATCTGTATATTGCTGGTATGTGTTCTTAGCAGCCAATCGGGTTTTTGATTTACATAAAAGGTATCCTGCATGTCGCGGGCGGGATGATGTTCAGGGAGGTTAAGCGCGGTGAAGTTGTGCCAGTCGTCTTCAATTTCAGGTCCTTCGGCTACCGCAAATCCCAACCGCTGGAAAATTTCGATAATATTATTCCGCATCAGGCTGATGGGATGCCTGCTGCCAAGCGGAACGGGTTCTGCGGGAAGCGTTAGATCTATTGACGCACTTTCTGCGGTTTCCTTATTTCCTACTTTGCCCTTCCATTCTTCATATTTCGATTCGGCGAGCTGTTTGAACTCGTTTAGTACCAGGCCAAATTCCTTTTTCTTGTCGGCGGGTACATTTTTCATTTCTGTAAAAAGTCCTTTTACAATTCCTTTCGTTCCAAGAAAACGGATACGGTAGCTCTCCAGATCGTCGGCACCGCCCGCCGTGAGGCCGCCGATCTCCTTTTTATATACTTCGATCTGCTCTAACAACTGGTCCATAAGACAAAGATAGGGACTTGCATTGTTTGATCTGCGGCGGCGATGGGTGGAAAATAATACATTTGCTACATGAGTGATGTGTTTAAAATTGCCGACTTCCTTGAACCCGTTAATATTTCATTTATATCGCAGGACCGTGAATATCACGACGGCCAATTGGGAAACCTCATATCCATACACGGCGAAGAAATTCCCGACATCATGCAGGCCGATATTATCTTGATAGGCTGCCCCGAACAGCGTGGTGCCGGCCCGTCTAAAAATGCAAATGCTCCCGATCATGTAAGACAGGAATTTTACAATTTATATCACTGGCACTACGGATTAACGATTATAGATGCGGGCAATATTAAAATCGGCGCAACGCTTAATGATACTTATGCCGCGGTGAAAACCGTTATCAGCGAAATTACCCAGCTGGGAAAAACGGCGCTGATCATCGGCGGCTCGCACGACCTTACACTTGCCCAGTATTATTCTTATGGCGGAAGGGAAAAATTAATTGAGGCCACTTGTGTAGATGCCAGAATAGATCTCAATATGAATTCCCCGGCAAACAGCGATCATTTTTTAATGGAGATGCTTACCGGCGAACCGAATTTCATCAGGCATTACAACCATATCGGGTTCCAGAGTTTTTATGTGCATCCTTATATGCTGGAAACGCTCGATAAATTAAGGTTTGATTGTTACCGGGTAGGTAAAGTGAGGGATAATATAGAAGAAATGGAACCGGTTATACGGCATTCGGATATGTTCAGCTTTGACATCAGCGCCATTGCAAACGCTTATGCGCCTGCAAATAAATTACCCAATGGTTTTACAGGAGATGAGGCCTGCGCGCTGATGCGTTACGCGGGAATGAGTGCAGTTACCAGTTCCGTAGGAATATACGGTTACGAGGTCGATAAGGATCAGGACCACCTCACCGCAAAACAAGTGAGCCAGATGCTTTGGTACTTTCTCGAAGGAAGAAGCAGGGGCAACCGTGAAGCAAGGATGCACGAAAAAGAAGGCTTTAATGAATTTCATACCGCCTTTGCAGAGGTGGCCACGACCTTTTTACAAAGTAAACGTACCGGAAGATGGTGGATGCAACTTCCCGATCAGCAATACATTCCCTGTTCATACAACGACTACATTCAGGCCAGCAGCAACGAGGTTCCCGAAAGGTGGCTGAGGGCACAGGAAAGAAATGTGTAGCCAATTGAATCAATTATATTCATGTATTTAACCATTCGTTTTTTTGTTTCATTAATTATTGTAGTGTTTTTCTTTGGTGCGTGTTCAGGTCAAAAAAA
>JBDTMM010000373.1:0-2729 GCA_039934275.1 Flavitalea sp.
TATCAATGCCGATAATATTGACCTCCCTAACCAGAAAATTAATCTCAAAGAAATCAGTTTGGCAAATACCAGCGCGAATATCCGCATGGGAAAGTCAAACGCCCCGGCAAATCCTGCAATTAAAGTGGTTGACACTGCCGGCAACAACGCCAGCGGCTGGAGATTATTAGTGAAGAACATTGCGTTGGATAATAACAACATTATTTTGAATGATGATAGCAAACCGATGGTTGCAAAAGGAATTGATTATTCGCACATCGATGCAAAAGGAATTACGTTGCACGCAGACAATATGGTGTACGGCCCCGATACCATAAGCGCCTCTATAACAAAAGGTATGGTGACGGAAAAAAGCGGGCTGGTTTTAAAAACTTTCGAAACAGATTTTTTATATGCGGGTCATGAAGCATACCTGAAAAAGTTACTGATTGAAACCCCGGGCACCACATTAAAAAGATCCATAGCCCTAAAATATCCATCACTTGATGTATTAAAAAAAGATATTGGGAAACTGCAATTAAATGTGGATTTGAATGATAGCAAGGTACTTGTAAAAGACATACTCACTTTTGTTCCTTCACTTGCAAGCCAGCCTGCACTTTCAAATCCAAATGCAACAATATATATGTCGGGTGTAATATCAGGCAGTGTTGCGGATATGAATATTGGAAAATTGCAAATTCGCGCATTTTCGAATACCAATGTAGATATAAAAGGAACAGTATCTGGTTTGCCTGATGCAAAAAAATTAAGTGGCAACCTGATGATTAATAATTTTCAAACGAGCCGTAAAGACATTGAACTGTTGGCACCAAAGGGAAGCCTGCCAAAAACGATTACGATTCCGGAAAATATTAACCTTCGAGGAACCATTGCCGGTAGTATGAAAGATGGAAGGGGAAAATTAAATCTCGTTACCAGTCTTGGCAATGCATCAGTAGATGGCCACATCGCCAACCCAACGGATAAAAAACGGGTGAAGTATAATGCTACACTTTCTGCGAACAAACTTAATCTGGGAATAATATTACAAAATGATTCCCTCTTCGGGCCCCTTACTGCAACCATCGTTGCATCAGGAAGCGGCTTCGATCCCAAAACGGCAAATGCAAATATAAAGGCAACCGTTGTTTCGGCTGTGCTTAACCGGTATGAATATAAGGATGCAAAGATAACCGCGGCTCTCGGAGGTCAAAAGGCAACTGCAGACTTTGTGATCAACGATCCCAATATTGCCATCAACCTCAAAGGAATGGGCGACGTATCAGGGAAATATCCCGTGATATCTTTTACCGCGGACATAAATGAGCTCAAAACCTTCCCGCTCCATTTCACCACAGACACACTCGAATATAAAGGGAACATTTCAGCGGCCTTTTCAAATACAGATCCCGCAAATCTGCAGGGGCAGCTATTGGTCACAAAATCCATTCTATCCACTCCGGAACAAAAATACCCACTCGATACTATTGCCCTTACTGCAGGCAAAACGGACAGCGGACAATTTGTAAGGCTTAAGAGTGATGCGATCAGTTTTGCACTTACCGGAAAATATAACCTTACCCAACTTGCTTCCGTTTTTAAGAACGCCCTTCAACCCTATTATGCAATAAGCAAGGCGCCAGCAAAACCTGACACATTGCAGGATTATGATTTTCGTTTTAGCGCACAGGTGATAAATGGTCCCCTACTGAAAATTTTCGTTCCTTCCCTAACGCAGATTGAACCAGTAAACATTAATGGACATTTTGCTACAGGAAACGGTTTCTCTGCAAATGTTGATGCGCCACTGTTAGTAATGGGCGACAATAGGATTCAGAAATTTAAGCTGAATGCCGCGACCGGTCGTGGTATATTAAATCTGAATACAAATATTGAACTTTTCAGTAGCGGTGCAACTATGAAAATTTATTCAAGCAGCATCGATACAAAGATCGCCAACAATAAAATTAATTTTCTTATTAACCTGAAGGATATAGATAATAAAAATAAATATCGGATCGGAGGGTTAATTAACCAGTCAGATACTGGAGTATATGCACTGAATCTGAATCCAGCTTCACTGATGCTTAACTATGACAAATGGGTGATCGCGGAAAATAACATGGTCAAATTCAACAATGGCGATGTGAATATTTCCAATTTTACCATTAGCAAATCAGGCCAGGAACTAAGCATAAACAGTACTTCACTACAATCCAATTCGCCACTTGAAATTAAATTCGGAAATTTTCGTATAGGAACAATTACTGCTTTTGCAAAACAGGATTCAGCCTTAGCCGATGGAATTATTAACGGAGGTATTTTGGTAAAAAACATTAAAAAACAACCAGTATTTACCTCTGATCTTACCATAACCGATTTAATGTTTCGCACGGATACTGTTGGCAATCTTGTTCTTAAAGTAAATAATAATGTAGCCGATACTTATAGCGCAGATATTAATCTTACCGGAAATGGAAACGATGTGGCCATTAAAGGTGATTACGTGGTAAAGCCCGCGGATCAGAGTGTCATCAATTTGAATATGGATATCCGGGCATTGCAAATGAAATCGATGCAGGCCTTTTCAATGGGCGCAATTTCAAGGTCAAAGGGATTTATCAATGGTAAATTCGATTTTGCAGGAACATTCGACAAGCCTAAAGTAGATGGCAATTTGAATTTTAATGACGTTGGGTTTAGTTCAACGATGCTGGGAAGTTATTTTGCGATCGATAAACAGGTCA
>JBDTMM010000374.1:0-2702 GCA_039934275.1 Flavitalea sp.
GTCGTTGTTTTTGTTGTTCAGTGTTTTTCGCAGGGCTTCGAATTCTTCACTTTTCTGCTTGTGCAGAGATAGTTTCAGAAGGTCGCGCATGGTGATGTAATATGCTACTTCCTCTGCGAAGGCAGTGTCGTTGGCGCACCTGTCTTCAAAAGTTTTCACCTCGTCGGGTGGCAGGTTTTTGGTAAAATAGTTTTCTATGAATGCTAAAGTTTTGCTCATATAGTACGGTTATTGCCCGTAATTTTTTCTTTCAGTTTTTCAATGCACCGGAGGCGGCTGGTTTTTACCACTTCAGCAGAGTTGTATTGCATGATGGACGAAATTTCTTTGTCGCTGTAGCCGTCTTCAAAATATAGCAGCAGTTGGCGGCATTTTTCGCCAAGCTCCTGTAGTTTTTGCATCATTTGCGTTTTTTCATTGCGCAGAATTATTTCCTGCACGATCGACCGCACCTTATCGGGAAGCTGGGTAACGAGGCCCTCGATGGAGGAGGTTTGGTAGATTCCCTGCTTATTAGTCGTTAATTTCCGAAGAGCGTCAACACATTTGTTTGCAAAAATGCGGAAGGCATAAGATTTTATGGATGACCGGCGTTCAAATTTTCCGCTTACTACGCTGTCTATCACCGTTATAATGGTGTCTGAATAGGCACTTGCGCATTCTTCTTCGGGAAGAGAATATTTTTGAGTTCCCTGTTTTATGAAGTAGTGGAAATTTTCGTAGAGTCTTTTTTCCTGGAGGCGGCGGTCAGAGCCTCCTCTCAGCAATCCTTCCAGTATTGCCCTTTCCGCGTTTGTAGATATCAGTTCAACTTCCATGTTACTCTGCAAAGTGCTCACAAATTACTGAAAGTGCAGCGAATGTGCGGGGTAAGTCCTTCGCAGCTTTGGGTGAACCTTTTGCGCGGGATGGTTTCACGCGAAGGTGCAAAGGTTCGCCGGTCTTTTATCACATCAAAACCTGCTTTTGGGATTTCAATAAACCCACTTATTCAATAAAACCCTAACAGACGCGCATACGAGGAAATATTTAGCCCTGACCAATTCTATTTATTGTTAAATAATCAATTAATTATTCAGCGGGCCATGACTTACTTCTTTTCCGGATTTATATACTGATTCAATCCTGCGCGAATTTTTAATGTCTTTTGTAGGGTCGGCGCTTAAAATAATAAAGTCGGCAGTTTTTCCTTTTTGCAAAGTGCCGAAATGATCGTCAATCTTAAGCAATTTCGCTGCATTTTTTGTTGCTACGGTTATGGCTTGCAATGGCGTAAGGCCTGCCTGCACCATCAGTTCCAGTTCAAGGTGTTCGGAAAAGCCCTGCGTTCTGATTGGGGTTGCACCACTATCGGTGCCCAGTGCTACTAATATTCCTGCCGCATATATTTTTTGCAGGTTCTTAAGTGCCGTTTCAAAGCTCTTTACATTGCGGGCATACTGCGGAGAGTTCTTTAGATCATTCTGGTATTTTTCAGAAGTGATCATTTCATACACACCCGGTTCGAGCGATCGTTTAAAGAATTCGTCATTTATCCATTCGGGTTTTCTTGCATAGATGTAAGAAAATTCATCAAGCGATAAAGTTGGAATGTACATCACATTTCTCTTTTTCATTTCCTGTACCAGCGCATCATCAACTACGCTATCTCGGATGCTGTGTGCGATAACATCGAGGCCGCTAGCTACCAGTTTGCGCGCATCGGCGAGATAAAACAAATGCGATGCAACGCGGATGTTGCGTTTATGCGCTTCAGTAATGATGGATTTATAAATGGAGGGATCCATTTTTTTATATTTCCCTGCAAAATCATCCACCCACATTTTAATAATGGTGGGATGTAATTTTGCGTTGGTATCCATTTCCAGTGGAACGTTTTCCTTGCTTTGGGGACGAAATACTTTATCGGTACCCACTTCAATCGGTGGCGCATTTTCAGGAACCCCGAAACCATATCCGGCAGAATGTAACCTAGCACCGGGAAGCAGGCCGTTCTCCGAAGAATCGCGCAAGCCGCTTTCGAATAATATCGGGCGGTCTGTGCCCATTACCAATACATTTCCTACGCCATAACTTTCATATTTATTTAGTTGGGAAAGTATATTGTCACGTGTATAGTTCTCCGCATTATTTGCTGTTCCCTTCAGCAAACCGATATGCATATGCGCGCAAATGAGCGATGGCATTACCGTTTTGCCTTTGAGGTCAATTATTCTGGCACCGGGTGCCTGAAGGTTTTTGCCGATATCCGCAATAGTTTCTCCCTGGATCAGTATGTCTGTATTTGCGACCGGGCTTTTTCCGTTGCCATCAATAAGCGTCACGTGTCTGAATAAAATACTATCCGCGGCGGGTTGGCCTTTTTTGAATGCAGTAAATACGCCAATCGCAAATAATAAAAAGACAATTGTTTTTAATAAATTCTTCATTATACTAAATTATTTATAATTATTTCATAAACAGTTCATCACCTTGCAATTCCATATTAACAAGTATTCATTCTAAAACCTGAAGTTATAGTTTATGTATGGAATCTGGCTTCCGAATATTGATAATTTATAGCCATTGATACACCACCCTTTGAAACAAATTATATATTGAATATGGATTTTTTCTTCCTGCGATATCTACACACTAACGCCCAGAAATGATGCGTTTTCTAATTCAGTGAATAGTTTCTATCGAGGTTCAAGATGGCAAAT
>JBDTMM010000375.1:0-2679 GCA_039934275.1 Flavitalea sp.
AATGCTATCTATTGTTTTACGATTGGAAGAAGAGGGCGCATTTACACTGGGGCGAACATTTCCACTGATAAATGCGTTCACACCAAAAGTACCCCTGCGGGCATTGAGGTTCAACGATCCGTTCTGCGCGCGTGTACCTGCTGCCAGCGAAACATTTCCGTTTATTCCCTGCGCATTATTTCTCTTTAATATAATATTGATGATCCCACCGGTTCCCTGTGCATCATATTTTGCACCCGGGTTTGTGATCACTTCGATACTTTTGATCTGGCTGGCAGGAATAGACTGCAGTACGTCCGAGATATTACTCCCAAATGCAGATGATGGCTTTCCATTGATCAGGAAACGTATATTCGAACTGCCCGAGAGTTCCACATTGCCGTCAACATCCACAGAAACCTGCGGCACTTTTTTCAGTATGTCTGTCGCAACGCCGCTTTGAGAAGTAAGGTCTCTTTCGGCATTAAATACCATTTTATCAATTTTATTCTCGATCAGTTTACCCTGCGCCGTCACAACAACCCCCTGCATCATTTCCTGGTTTTTGGAAAGCGTGATAGTCTTTAGCTTTACCAGAGGTTTGTCTTTATTGATCGCAATATTTTTTACGGTCTGTGTTCGATAGCCAATAAA
The DNA here is from genome assembly GCA_039934275.1 of Flavitalea sp. Lineage (GTDB taxonomy): Bacteria > Bacteroidota > Bacteroidia > Chitinophagales > Chitinophagaceae > Flavitalea. The sequence continues at coordinate 634 of JBDTMM010000375.1, forward strand.
ATCGATCTCTATGGAATAGGTTCCGGCCTTTAACTGCGTAATGGAAAAATGCCCTCCCTGGTCGGAAGCGGTACCCCGAACAGGGGTTTTATTTCCGGGAATCATTATACTTAATGATGCATACTCAAGGGGGAGACCAGTTAAAGAATCAGTGACCTTTCCGGTAATCTGGAAATTTTCGGCGGTTTGCGCACGGACAGTATAAAAAAATAGGGGTATAAATAAGGTCAGTAATAATCTTCTCACAAAACCATTTGATAAATAGTGGCAAAATCTGGTGTCAATTCGAAGTACAAACTGAATTTTTCGGGAAGGAAACTCAGATTTGATCCACATTCCTGAAAAAGTCATGATATAATTTTTTATTGTAAAGCAATTGGACGCTTTCTTAACAGGAAACAGGCGAAATAAATAAAAATATATTTGCTCATCGCATCTTTATATAAATCTTCAAAAGATTGTCCAGGGTATTTTTGCCAAAGTGAAGAGAATTTTATTTTTACATTTCTCAAAAGCTGGATGCAATGGGTTTTGTCATCGTCACTCAGGTCATTCATGATCCTGTTTGCATTGCGCAGGATGCGGGTCTTACTTTCTTCAACAACTTTATTGCCACGCGGTAAGTTCGATCCGCTTGGATCGTTTATCCTCGGTATCGACATAATCTTTAATCAGCCCTCGTTTGATCATGCGCGTAAGCATATCGGTGCCACTGGACAATTCGAACAGATTGGCATTGATGGTTTCGGTTTTTTTGAAATTTTTTTCCAGCTTAATATTTTGGAGAATTCCGAATTTCTATATCTGGTGAAGCCCCCGCTCCTTTTAGTGACATGCTTATGTCCAGCTTGCGATGTTACTGCCATTTATATATTGGGCGCATTCAAATTCATCTAAATATCGATGATGATGAAGAGTGATAAATTAATTTACAGAGCGGGAATGCGATTGTAGTGACTACAGCTAAATAAAGCAGAAATGACTACTATTCTTCAATAGCGTTTATCCCTATCCTATAAAAATTCTCTATAAAATCATCGAAGATGCTGGCGCAGGAATCACTAGGTTATTTACAGAACCAGGTTATTTTCTGAGACACGTTATCTCCATACGTATAAGAAATTAATTTCTTGGTGGGGTCGTATATATTGTTTTTATAAACCTGTCCTTGCTTCACGAAAGTGGCATTTCCGTTGGGGTAAAATTGTACAGACACGCCAGTTCTCGGATTTTTTGCAGGGGGAAGCCACTGCATCACTTCACACAGGCTATATTCATAACTTATTGCATATTGAGAAGGCTGATAAGTATATTGTCCGCCACTCTTGGTATAATCATACTGATAACTCACCAGCGTTTGATACGGCTCGTACACGTGATAATTTCCGGTCATATTTCCCCTGCTATCGTGTTTAAAATAAAAATAACTGATATCGATATCCTTGGCAATATTTAAAAAGGCAGCTTGCAATTCTGTGCCCGCATCATTATAAAAATATTCCACAACGCTCTGTGACCAAGTATATCCTCCCACACCCACTCTTAAACAATAGCCATTGTTCGGGTTAAAATTAAAATAATAGTCAACGGCCATTTTACCAAGTGAACGCTTGCCCGCCCCACCCAACGTGGTTACGTAATATTCCCAGGTTTCCCTGGTTCCTGTAAATCTGGCTTTATTTATGGAGTAAGTAAACGTTCCGATTAATTCATACGCATATTTCTTAAACGCTGAATAATTTGGAAATGCTCGCGACAGCATATTGATGGTTTTCACGCGTGTATCCGGATACAAGGTTTTGGTAAACCGAAAAGGTGGCACCTGACCTGCAACCGTGGAATAATTGGTAACAAACGAAGTGGTGTGACAGGCAAGAGGCATCAGCGCATCGCTGAAAACTGTTCCTGATTCAATTACTACGGAATTGTTTGATACTTCTTTCTGACAGGAAAATAAAGAAAGGATGGCAATCGAAGCGAATAGAAATTTCATATGTTTAAGGTTTAGGCAGCTTTTCTTCGAACACCGGGATCACTAAGATACTA
>JBDTMM010000376.1:0-2673 GCA_039934275.1 Flavitalea sp.
CCTCGCCGAAGCAAACATGTGGCCCGAAGATTCCGCCTCGTATTTTGGTAATGGCGACGAGTGCCACATGAACTATCACTTCCCGGTAATGCCGCGAATGTTTATGGCGCTTCAAAAAGAAGACCGCTATCCCATCACCGACATATTCGACCAGACACCCGAAATACCCGACACCTGCCAGTGGGCCATCTTTTTAAGAAATCACGACGAGCTTACCCTGGAAATGGTTACCGACGAAGAAAGGGACTACATGTACAAAGCTTACGCGAAAGACCCGAAAGCAAAGATCAATCTCGGCATCCGTCACCGCCTTGCGCCCCTTATGGAAAACAACCGCAACAAGATGGAGCTGATGAACGTGTTGTTGTTTTCGCTTAGTGGTACACCGGTAATTTATTATGGTGATGAAATAGGAATGGGTGATAATTTTTATCTCGGCGACAGGGACGGCGTACGTACCCCCATGCAATGGTCGCCCGACAGAAACGCAGGATTCTCCAATGCCAATCCGCAAAAATTATATCTGCCGCTTATACTCGATCCTGAATACCATTATGAAGCGGTGAATGTAGAAACGCAAAAGAAAAATCCATCGTCACTGTTATGGTTTATGAAGCAGCTGATACAGATGCGAAAAAAATATGCAGCGTTCAGTCGTGGCAACATGAAATTTATAAACCTCGAAAACCCGAAAGTGCTCGTCTTCACCAGGAATTTTCAGGATGAAACTTTGTTGGTGATCGTAAACCTCTCACGCTATGCGCAGGCCACACAACTGGATTTAATAGAATTCAAAGGATACCAGCCTACAGAATTGTTCAGCAGGAATAATTTTCCGATAATAAAAGAAGACGGGCAATATCCAGTTACACTCGGGCCCCATGGTTATTACTGGCTAAAGCTAGATAAAGTACACAGCGAAATATTTGAAAATAAATTACTCCCCGAATTAAAGCTGAAGCACTGGAGCGACCTTACAGAAACGAATATTGTCGATCAACTGGGAAATAATATTATTCCTTCTTACCTCAGGAAATTAAAATGGTTCCAGGAAAAGAACAGTCCCGTTTTTAATATCAATTTCTCCAATTCAGTATCCTTCGATATTTCATCTACCGGCTTCACTTTTTTATTATTTGATGTGATTGATGAAACCGGCGTCGGTGATACCTTTTTGTTACCGGCAACATTTATTGAAAATACAACCGCATCAAAATACACCGAGAACAATCCGCAGGCCGTGGTATGCCGTATGAAGATCGGCGCTACTGAAGGGATATTGTACGATGCTTATTACCTGCCCGAATTGCAAAGCGAACTAATATATAGAATGGCGGGTAATGAAAGCATTTCAGGAAAGAACCAGGAAATAAAATTCTCCGCAAACGAAAACCTTAAAAATTATGTGGCCGCGCATACAGATATTAGGGCGCGTGTGCTACCTGTAGATGACACTAACACCTCCATTGGTTACGACAATAAATTCTTTTTAAAATTATACCGTCACGTTGACCGTACAATGAACCCAGACGTGGAGATCACGCACTTCCTTACCGAACACGTGAACCTGGAACAGGTGCCATCTTTCGTGGGTACGATAGAATGGAAATCCGCCAATGAAATTATTGTGCTCGGGATGATGCAGATCATGGTGGAATATCATGGTAATGGCCGCAGCTACATGCTGGAACGATTGAACAATTATTATGAAAGAATTACTGCAAGGCAAACGCACCCCGCATTCGAACTGAAGGGCACACTCACCGATCCACTTTCTTTTTCCATGTTCCCGGACGACCTTAAAGAATTTATCGGCGGAACCGTAGCAGAAGGAATACAATTGATTGGCATAAGAACCGGCGACATGCATAAGGCGCTCGCCTCAGGAGTAGATATAAAAGATTTTGCTCCGGAAGAATTCAGCCTGCACTACCAGCGGTCTTTATTTGCGGGACTGCAATCGCTGGTACGCGCAGCGTTCCAGGATACTAGAAAAAACATCGACAGGCTATCTCCGGATGTACGCGCGCAGGCCGAAGAGGTACTAACGCTAAAGGATATCCTATTGCGGAAACTGAAAACGGTCTATGCAAAAAAAATGGACATCGTAAAGATCAGGATTCACGGTAATTACGATCTTAAGCAAATATTATTTACGGGAAAGGATATCGCCATCCTGGATTTTCATGGCGAACCTACAAGAAGTTATAGCGATCGCAGACTGAAGCGTTCAGCATTGCTGGACATCGCTTCTATGATCCGTTCCATCCATTATACCACCCACGAGGGTTTGGTGTTGCATAAAAATATAACCAGAGAAGAAAAGGACAGGATGTTGCCGTTTGCCCAGATGTGGACGCACTATGTAACGGGTATATTCATGGATGCATACCTAAGAACGGTAAAAGGCAGCAATTTCATCCCCGAAAATAAGGACGACCTGAAAGTATTGCTGGAAACCTTCCTGCTGGAAAAGGCCATTCAGGGTTTCAGGTACGAAGTGAATAACCGCCCCGACTGGGTGATCGTTCCATTGCAGATCATCAAATCATTATTACGCCAATCCATTTAGCAGCGCAGTAAAACAAAAAATCCCCGCCGGGGTTAAGCGGCGGGGAATAATTTTATCCCTTTAAATTAGTTTGCTGATGTAAGTTTTTCATCAGCTGGGAC
>JBDTMM010000377.1:0-2668 GCA_039934275.1 Flavitalea sp.
GGCATAAAGACCCAACTACAGTTCGGAAAACTATTTGTTACGGGCGTACTGGCCAACCAGCGCGCACAGCAACAATCACTTGGCCTGCAGGGCGGTTCCACAAATACCTATTTTGAATTTAAAGCAAACGACTATGAAGAGAACCGCCACTTCTTAATGGCGCAGTATTTCAGAAAAAATTATAACCGTGCAATGAGCCAGCTGCCCATTGTGAATTCGCAGGTGCAGATATTAAGAATGGAAGTGTGGGTTACGAACCGCAACGGATCAACCACACAAACAAGGGATATAGTAGGGTTGATGGATCTTGCGGAATCATCTCCATACGACTCGCTCAATCCAAACCTTGCGCGTAACCCGGCAAAAGTGCTCCCCAATGGAATTCCTGATAACGACGTAAACGTGTTGTACCGAAGAATCGTAAACGACCCGAACAGTCGTAATTCATCCTCCATAACATCCATACTTGGTTCCCTTGGTTTACGCGCGGTACAGGACTTTGAAAAAACATTTGCAAGACAACTAAGCCCAAGTGAGTATTATTTTAACCCGCAGGTTGGGTTTCTTTCATTAAATCAACCTTTGCAGCCCGATGAAGTATTGGGCGTAGCCTACCAGTATAGTTATAATGGAAAAATATACCAGGTAGGAGAGTTTTCGCAGGATGCACCACCCGATACGGCGGTAACTCAAACAGGTGGAACACAAAAAGTATTATTCCTGAAACTGCTGAAAGCAACTTCCCAAAGAACTAATCTTCCACTGTGGGACCTGATGATGAAGAACGTGTATTCATTAAAAACAAAAGATGGGAATTATTTATCGAGCATACAGCCAGGTGACTTCAAACTGAATATTCTTTATGAAGAACCAAGCCTCGGTCAAAAAAGATTTTTGCCGGAAGAAACGCCAAAGGCCGGGGTACCAATATTGAGCTTATTAAACCTCGACCGACTCAACTCGCGTAATGATCCATTGCCCGATGGCGTGTTCGATTACCTTGAAGGATTTACCGTTTTATCGGCGCAGGCGAGAATCATCTTTCCAGAGCTTGAACCTTTTGGCAGGGACCTTGAAGCGGCTGCATTTCAGGGATCGTCGCAGGAACTAAAGAATAAATATGTCTATTACCCACTATACGACACCATAAAAGAAATTGCAAAAACATACGCTAACCTTGACCGTTATATCATCAGCGGTAATGCAAAGGGACAATCATCTTCCGAAATTCAATTGGGTGCATTTAACGTGCCGCCGGGTTCGGTAACCGTTTCTGCCGGGGGACAGGTTCTGAAAGAAAATGTTGATTATACAATAGATTATAATTTAGGAACGGTGAAGGTGATCAATGCGGGCATCATCAGTTCCGGTGTACCGGTGAGTGTTCAGTTTGAAAACAATGCAGGTTACGGCATACAGCAGAAAAACTTTTTAGGTTTGCGCCTCGACTATTTAGCAAAAGCCACCGCAGCGCAGTCATTAACCCTGGGTGCGTCGATGGTGAGACTGGGCGAACGTCCCTTCTTTACAAAAACAGAAGTTAATGATGATCCTGTAAAAAATACGATGTACGGAATGGATTTCAGTTACCGTACCGAGGCACCACGCATTACAAGATGGCTTGATAAATTACCATTTTACAGCACCACCGAAATGAGTACCATCACCGCTTACGGGGAAGGCGCGATATTAAAACCGGGTCATCCGAAACAAATTGGAACAGGCAGCAACGGCCAGGTATTTATAGATGATTTTGAAGGATCGCGAAATGCGATCGACCTGCGCTTTCCATTGGTAAGCTGGGGATTGTCGTCCACGCCTGCAGGAAACGGATTATTTCCGGAAGCCACCATGCGCGATTCACTTCAATATGGTTTTAACCGCGCAAAACTTGCGTTCTACAATATTGAACCGGTGTTGCAGGATAAAAAAAACAGCAACAACCCCATCGACGACGACCTGCTGGATAACCCTAGCGTTAGGCAGGTGAAGATCACGGAAATATATCCCAATAAAACTCCGGATTTCGGGCAGGCGCAATTGGTAACATTCGACATGGCTTATTACCCAACCGATATTGGTCCTTATAATTATGATGCAAGAACCTCGAGCGTAACGGCAGCCGGAAAATTATTAAATCCTAAAACGCGCTGGGGTGGCATCATGCGTGGCCTTGACCAGGTTGACTTTGAAACCGGTAACGTGGAGTTTATTGAATTTTGGATGCAGGATCCATATTTAAAAAATACAACAAGCACCGGTGGTGAATTGTATTTTGACTTAGGCAATATTTCTGAGGATGTGTTGCACGATGGAAAAAGATTTTTTGAAAATGGTATCAGCGGTGCGATAACAAAGGCCATTGAAGACAGTGCTACAGTGTGGGGAAAGGTTCCCGGAAATCCGATACAGGTTACTCAGGCATTCAGTAACGACCCTGCCGACAGGCCCTTACAGGATGCCGGTTTTGACGGGTTGGATGATGAAGCGGAAAGGAAAAAATTCGCGCAGTATTTAAGTGACCTCGCTGCAGCGTTCGGTACAAGCTCTGCCATATATCAACAAGCTTCAAAAGATCCTTCAAGGGATGATTTTAAAAATTACCGTGATGCGGTGTACACCAACCGCGATGGAATTTTAGAACGATACAAACAAATTAATAATCCGC
>JBDTMM010000378.1:0-2653 GCA_039934275.1 Flavitalea sp.
GGAGATCTTGGCGGAAAAAGGCGCGGTCGGCCGCGAGTGGGAGGATTTCGCGATTTTGTTCCGCACCAATGGCCAGAGCCGGAAACTGGAACTGGCCTTCCGCGAGCGGAAAATCCCTTATCGGATGGTCGGTCAGTACATGACCCACTTCTACTTTATCTTCTTTTAACTTATCGTTAAGAGAAGCTTCGCGCACGCCGATCAGTTCATTGATCTCTTTAGCCGATTGCTGGTGTGACAATGTTGGAATTTCAACCATCGGATCAAATAGAAACTGATTTACAGGCCGCATTTTAGCAGGTTCCTGTCTTACAGAATAATCTTCTGACGCTTCTTCTGGCATTTCATTTACAAGGGGTCTTCCAGAAATGGCAGAGTAGCCATTTCTTGCAGCCGGCATAGTTATCGAAACATTGGAACTGCCTACGGTAGCAGCAGTTTTTGGTTGTTCGAGTTTCATCAATTCACGTTCTATCAAAAGTGTTATCCCCAATAGTTTTGAAGAATCGGCCTTTTGTTCGAATTGTTCTTTTAATTTGCTGATCAGTTCAGATAAACGCTCCATAATAAATGGATGTTATTTAAATGTGATGGGAAGGTTTGAGTAAAGTTAACAATTTTTGTACCTAATATTTTGAACGCAGGAATACTACATATCGCAACTCTTGTTAAAAAAGATGTATTGCTTGAAATTAGACAGCAATACACCTTCTACGGCATATTATTATATGTTGCATCCACCATATTTGTACTTTACCTCGCTATGGGAGCACCCGAAGCCGCAGTGTGGAATGGTTTGTTCTGGATGATACAATTATTCATTTGCGTAAATGCGGTGGCCAAAAGTTTTTTGCAGGAAAGCAGTGGCAGAATGCTTTATTATTATAGCATTGCCGGCGCGCGCGACTTCATTATTTCAAAACTCGTATTTAACGCGGTGCTTATGATTATCATGAGCCTCACAAGCCTCTTGCTTTTCAGGTTGTTAATGAACGATCCGCTGGAACATCCATGGAAATTTACGCTAACGGTTTGCCTGGGTGGTTGCAGCTTCAGTCTTGTTTTCACTTTTCTTGCCGCAATTGCCGCTAGGGCGAGGCAGAATGCGGCGCTGATCGCTATTTTGGGTTTTCCACTCATGATTCCCCAAATTTTACTGCTGATGCGCATTTCCAATACCGCATTTGTAGACGTGATACAGGGTGGCTACCTGCAAATGTCCCTCTTGCTCACGGGTCTGGATATACTTGTTATTGCTTTGTCAATTATCCTTTTTCCTTTCCTTTGGAAGGATTAAAAATGAATAATATTGGGCACCTTACCCTAATTTTGCGAACCCGATTAGTAAAATTCAAGGTTCATGCGCTGGTGGAAAATTTTAACTATTGTCTTGCTGCTGTACACGTTTATTGCCGGACTGCTCATCACCGTTCCTGATGTAGGAAACCTGCAGCATACCATCAGGAATGCTTTCTTTCATATTCCCATGTGGCTCACACAATTTGTTTTGGTGACCATTTCAGCAGTGTATTCCATTCTGTACCTGAGCAAGCCCACAATGAAGAATGATATTTATGCATATTCTTTTTCGCAAACGGGTATTCTTTTCGGCGTTCTTGGCCTGGCAACAGGAATGATCTGGGCCAATTACACCTGGGGTGCGGCTTGGAGTAACGATCCAAAACAATTGGGCGTATCAATAGCATTGCTTATCTATCTAGCTTATTTCGTTTTACGAAATTCAATAACAGATATCGACAAAAGGGCACGCATATCCGCAGTATATAACATCTTCGCTTATTTTATTTATATCCCGATGATCATGATTTTGCCGCGGATGGTAGAATCGCTTCATCCGGGTGGAAAGGGAGTAGAGGGCAATCCGGGACTTAATCCTGATGATATGAATGCAGTAATGAAATATGTAAGCAGGCCAGCTTATATAGGATGGATCCTCTTAGGATTATGGATAACCACCTTGCGCCTGCGCCTGGCAATACTTGCAGAAAAAAAATCAAACAGCAGTTTTGTATGATGAAAAAAATTCTATTCGCATTATTTTCTTCTTTTATTTCGATATATGCATTTGCTCAGGATGCTTCCGTGGCAGTTAAAGAAAGGCAGGCAACCGGCCTGCGAGCGGATGGAAAAATTTATGTGGTGCTGGCAGTTTCACTTACCATTCTTATCGGACTGTTTATCTACCTGATACGCTTAGACCGCAAAATTTCCAAAATGGAAAAGGTCAACTGAATTCCACTGGGCTTACCAACACTCAAACCATAAAAAAACCAACAATGGCATCACATCAGGAAGAGTATAGTTTCTTTGGCGCGGTTGCAAAAAGTTTCGACAAAGCTGCAGCATTCACCTCCTGGGACACCGGGGTACTTGAACAAATAAAACAGTGCAACGCCGTTTACCGTATGCACTTTCCAGTTAAAGTGGGCGACAAAGTTGAAGTGATTAAAGCATACAGGGTTCAGCATTCGCACCACAAAACACCCTGTAAGGGCGGTATCCGCTTTGCAACAACTGTAAACCTCGACGAAGTGATGGCACTCGCTGCACTGATGACCTACAAATGCGCCATCGTTAATGTTCCCTTCGGCGGTGCAAAGGGCGGCATTACCATCGACCCAAAAAAATATTC
>JBDTMM010000379.1:0-2646 GCA_039934275.1 Flavitalea sp.
CCGTGACTCCTGCGGTTACGGTAATTGACAATAAAAAACTGGAGTTTTTCTACATAGGTAAAAAATCGGCCGTTATAGATTCCCTTATAAAATCGTTTGATAGTGGGTATGCTGCAGAAAATACAGAGCACGCAAGAACAATGCTAAGGAGGATCACTACGCATCACAACTGTTCACCGGATGTGATCATTGCAGAAGCAGGTATGGGTTATTCATCACTCCTTCTTTTCTCACAATTCCTTTCTTCACAAAAACTATTGGCTGAAATCCCATTTTTTGTGGAAGGATCAGATATTACAGAAACGGATTTGCTTAAACTCAGCTCCGAACCTGTTGCTGATGATGTGATCTCGCTTACAGAAGTATCTCACAACCGCCTTATTGGAAAAATTAAATTCTGGAAAAATATAAAAAGAAGGATCACCGCCGCGCAACAACCTGTGCAGGAAGACCTTTCACCGGTTAATAATCTGCCCGCTTATTTTTCAAAAAGAATATTCGACATTATTATCTCTGCTGTGCTGATGATGTTGTTCAGCCCGCTTTTCCTTCTTGTTGCAATCGCTTTGAGAATAGAGTCAAGGGGACCTATATTTTACATTTCAAAAAGAGCTGGAAGAGGTTATAAGATTTTTAAATTTTTTAAGTTCAGGACAATGGTGGTGGAAGCGAATAGTCAGATCACCGACTTCTCTCACCTTAACCTGTATAACCCTTTAAAAACCGACGGACCTGTTTTTATCAAAATTGATAACGACCCCCGCATCACCAAACTCGGCGCATTTTTAAGAAAATGCAGTCTCGATGAGCTTCCACAATTGTTAAATGTTTTAAAAGGTGACATGTCACTTGTAGGCAATCGTCCTTTACCACTTTACGAAGCTGCCACCCTTACCACCGATGAGTGGGCCAAGAGGTTCATGGCTCCGGCAGGCATGACCGGCCTTTGGCAGATCAAAAAGAAGAGCAAATACACCATGACCGCCGAAGAAAGGATCAACCTCGACATCAACTATGCCGACAAATCGAATTTCCTTTACGACCTCTGGATCATGGCCAACACGCCTTACGCTGTTATCCAGCGCACCAACACCTAAGTCCCCATTTCATAAGTAATTGAATTGCACTTATATTGTGTAAAAGCAACAATATGCCTCAAGGGGAATGCCCGTTCATTTCTATCATTACCCTGAATTACAATCAGACGGAAATTACCTGCGCCTTCCTGGAGTCTGCCAGGGCGCTTCAATACCCTAACTATGAAATACTGGTCTGCGATATGGCATCCGCTTCCGACCCCACCGGCCAGATCCTCGGCGGCAACTACCCCCACACAAGATTATTGAAAAGCAGGAAGAACCTCGGTTTCGCAGGTGGTAACAACTGGGGCATGCGCCAGGCAAAAGGAGAATTCATATTTATCGTAAACAACGACACCGAAGTAACACCCGACCTGCTGCAAAAACTAATAAACCCATTTTATAAGGACCCCGAGATCGGGGTTACTTGCCCAAAAATAAAGTATTACTCAAACCCCAATGTGATACAGTATGCGGGCTTTAATCCAATGAACGTATATACCGGCAGAACAACCAGCATTGGGGTAATGGAAGAAGACGTGGGCCAGTATAATATATCCCGCGAAACCTCGGGTGCCCATGGATGCGCCATGATGGTAAAAAGAGAGATCATGGAAAAGGTGGGCATGTTTGCCGAAAAGTTTTTTCTTTATTATGAAGAATGGGATTGGTCTGCACGAATAACAAGGGCTCATTACAAAATATGGTACACTGGCGATGCCGAGATCTATCACAAGGAGTCGCTTACTGTTGGAAAATCCAACCCCATAAAAGTATACTATCATACGCGCAACAGGATTTTATATATGCGCAGGAATTCAAACGTTTTTCAATTCATCGTTTTTAGCCTGGTGTTTGCCTTTTTTGTGGTGCCTAAAACAATCATAGCCTATTTTTCAAAGAAAGAATATATACAGCTCAGGTATTTCCTAAAAGGTATTTTATGGAACTTCCGCACCACAAGCAGTTCCAGGATATGATTCATTTTATTCTTCATATTTTCTTTACGATCATTTACGCTTATCTAAGTATAACTATTTTTTACATCTTCATCGTTTCCATTGCAGGGTTTTTTAATAGAAGAAAATCTTATGCAATTAATCCTGATAAAAAAAGAATTGCGGTTTTGATCACTTCTTATAAAGAAGACAATATTATTATCAATACCATCAAACAGGCAACCACTCACAATTATCCCGAAGCTTTCTATAAAGTTTTTCTTGCGGCGGATCATTTGCAGCCCGGAACAATTTTCGAATTAAGAAAATTCAACGCAACAATCGTTTCCCTAATCAATGAAAAAAGTTCGAAGGCAAGGTCACTAAACAATTTGCTGAACAGTATCGATGAAGAACAATTTGATATCGCAATAATACTTGATGGCGACAATATTATGATGCCCGGGTTTATGGAAAAAATAAATGCTGCATTTCAAAACGGGTACAGGGCAGTGCAGGGGCATCGTACAGCAAAAAATAAAAATTCTGCAGTGGCGGTGCTCGATGCACTGAGCGAGGAAGTGAATAATCATTTGTTCAGAAAAGCTCAACGCGCATTGGGGTTTTCC
>JBDTMM010000380.1:0-2638 GCA_039934275.1 Flavitalea sp.
GTCATTTTCCAGCTTCTGGATATGAGCAGCAAATTCATCCGGGTTATTACCCAACCAATGAACAAAAACATCAATTCCAACCAGCTCTTTTTTAGCGGCCGCTTTTCGTTTGTACTTCGGCAGGTTTAGCATTTTTCCATTCCCGTAGATTACTTCCTTTAATGTTTGTGGCCTTTGTCCCAGATTACCAATAACCGCTTTGGCAAATTCTTTAGTACCCAACATTTTTTTGCTTACACCTTCCTTATAAATATCATAGGTATGCTTACCTTCTTCTATGGTTTTTAGCCAGGCATTTTGCACTTTTTCAGCAACATCTGTTTGCCCAATATGATTGAGCATCATAACGGCCCCTTGCAGCAACCCGGAAGGGTTAGCAGCATTTTGCCCGGCCCGGCGGGGTGCAGAGCCATGTATGGCTTCAAACATGGCACACTCCTCTCCAATATTGGCCGATCCGGCCAATCCTACCGATCCGGTTATCTGCGCCGCCACATCTGACAATACATCACCGTATAAATTAGGCATTACGATAACATCAAAGGCCTCGGGTGTATCGGCCATTTTCGCAGCGCCAATATCAATTATCCAATGCTCATTTTCTATTGAAGGATATTCTTTTGCTATCTCATCAAATACCTGGTGGAACAATCCGTCGGTTTGTTTCATGATGTTATCCTTTGTGAAACAGGTAACCTTCTTACGGTTGTAGGCTTTAGCATATTCAAAGGCGTAGCGTACGATCTTTTCACAACCGGGGCGACTGATTAGTTTAAGACACTGCACTACTTCATCGGTTTGCTGATGTTCAATGCCTGCATACAAATCTTCTTCGTTTTCGCGTATAATAACAATATCCATTACAGGATGTTTGGTTTTTACGAATGGGTGAAGACTCATACAAGGGCGAACGTTAGAGTAAAGTCCTAAAAATTTGCGCGTCGTTACATTAAGGCTTTTGTAACCACCTCCTTGTGGGGTAGTAATGGGCGCTTTCAGAAAAATCTTATTTTTCCTGATGATTTCCCATGATTCTTTGGCAATACCCGCTGTGTTACCGGCGAGGTATACTTTTTCACCTACTTCTATTTCTTCAATGGTAAGTTTTGCACCGGCGGCCAATATAATATCAAGGGTCGCATCCATAATTTCGGGACCTATACCATCCCCCTTTGCTACTGTTATTGTTGTCATAGTTTTTTTTATGATGCAAAAATGCACTGCTTGGTTCATATATTTTTATTTAACTTTATTATGGAAACCATAAAATATATTTATGAACTTCACATTTCATCAGCTTAAAGTTTTCATGATTGTGGTAGAAAACGAGAGCATTACCAAAGCATCGGAGGAACTAAATATGACACAACCTGCGGTTTCTATACAATTAAAAAACCTGCAGGCTCAGTTTGATATTTCGCTCACCGAAGTAATTGGACGAAAACTCTATGTAACAGAATTTGGAAGGGAGCTTTATCAAATTTCCGACCGTATTTTGAAAGAAGTAGCGTCTATCAATTATCAGACACAGACCTTCAAGGGTATATTATCAGGCAGGCTAAAACTCTCTGTTGCTTCGACAGGGAAATATGTAATGCCCTATTACCTGAAAGATTTCCTGCAACAAAATCCGGGAATCGATTTGTTGATGGACGTAACCAACAAAACCAAGGTGATTAAAAGTCTCGAAAATAACGAAGTGGATTTTTCACTGGTCTCTGTATTACCAGATTCATTGGATATTGAACAGGAAATACTGGTGCCTAATAATTTATACTTGACTGCTCCATCTGAATCTACATTTAAAGTTACCAGGCAATTAACTAAATCGGTTTTTGACAGCATCCCGCTTATCTATCGCGAGGAGGGTTCCGGCACAAGAGTAACGATGCAGCGATATTTTCAAAAAGCCAATATTGTACCCCAAGTCCGATTCGAATTAACTTCCAGCGAAGCTGTAAAACAGGCAGTAATGGCTGGACTTGGGTTTTCTATTCAATCGATTTTAAGCATCAAAAATGAACTGAAGCAAAAAGAAATTAAAATCATTCCTGTGAAGGGCTTACCCCTTACTGAACATTGGAGACTGGTATGGTTAAAGAAAAAAAAAATGTCAGAGGTGGCAAAATCATTTTTAAGCTTTATCAAGCAAAATAAGCGATCTATTTATGAGCGTAATTTCTCGTGGACAGAAAAATATAAATAAGAAGAAAAAAAATAGGCTGATAATAAGTACCCTTACCCTGCACCCTTTGTTCGCTAATTTCTTCTTTCATTATCTTATTCGCCCATTCCATTGGGTATATTGTATTACTCTATTATTTCATGGTACCGAACACACCATGCGGCATGATGGCAGGTAAGGTTGACGGTGGGATTTGTAAAGCATGGATTGTTTAATATGAACCTTTATTTTTAAGGATTCGATACGGGGATTAAGATAATTATACTGCTTCAATACACAATTAAGTAGTTAATTATCTATATTCTCATTTCTTCTGATTGCGAAATAAAATCCCGCTGAAAATAATAATGTGATCAGCGCAGCCAAATAAGGTATTACTTCAATCATTCTTTTGCTTATTTATTAGTTTTAAATAAATTGCAAATCCAAGAATTGATGGCACCCAAATACCAA
>JBDTMM010000381.1:0-2627 GCA_039934275.1 Flavitalea sp.
GGAGAAGGAAATTATTTTGGAGGGATAGCTGTTGATAAAGAAATGGCAGACGGATTAGACAAAGATTTCGGTGACATTGCCGAATCACGCCTTGCAAGTGTGCTTGGGTATATCAACACCGGAACTTTTGGCTATATGAAGCCGGGAACGTCGCTCAATTCCACACTTCAGAGTGATGTTATGCAGGGAAATAAAAAGTTGATCGGGCACTCATTCAGGGGTGCAGTAGGGAATATGAAGGATATGAGAGCGCTGAAGGCTTCGCTTAAAAAATAATTTGCTGTAGAGAAATAAAAACCTCCGAGCTAAACATAATGTTTAACTCCGGGGTTTTTTTTCGGTCAGGTTCACGATTGTTTTTCCACATTCTTCACGCTTTTGGAAATGGTGGATGCTAACAACCACTTATTCCCATACGCGCGATGGGGGCATAGGCGTGGTGATCTGCATTTTTCCATAGTTGCCTTCGGCGGGTTCCCCGTTTTTTATTGGTCGGATCCGGTAAACGAGGTGGTTAAACACTCCTTCCACAACTGGGGTAAAAAGCATATAATCGTAACTCACGCGCTTTCCATCTGGTTTATTCAGAACATCGTACAGTTGTTCTCGTGTAAGTTCATTGTTGCCGATGGCGATGCGGCCCGTAAATGCCTTCGGCAGACTGTCCTTAACCACTGTGAGTGTGTCGGGCATCCAGCTGTTGTTGTGGTCGCCAAGGGTATCGAATGCGTATGATATCAGCTGAAAAGCGGTATTATTGTCTCCAGCATTTGAAACATAAATTTGAAGCTTGAGCCCGCGGTTGTGAATAGAATCAAGACGGTATTCCAGCTTCGCGGAGTCGTAGCGGAGGCAGGGGAAATTCAGCCCTCCATCTGCGTTGATAGGAGCAGGCGGCGTATTGTCTTTATGGCCACAGGAAAATAACAGGATCGCTGCAAACAGTGCTATAACCGGGGCGAGGCCATTTTTAATCATGCGCAATATTAAATATTCACCGTTAAATTAACCAGATTAAATGGGGGCATTCATAAATTTTAATGGATCTTTTGTAGAAGAAGATACACCCGTAGTATCCGCGGGCAACAGGGGATTACGCTATGGTGATGGTGTTTTTGAAACGATGAAAGTGAAGGATGGCATTATAAAACTGTCGAGGTTCCATTTTGAACGTTTATTTGAAGGGCTGGCCGTACTCAGGATCCGTTTTTCAAACCACCTCAACGCCACCTATTTTGAAGAACAGGTATTGAACACGATTTCGAAGAATAAACTTAAAGGTGCCGTAAGGGTAAGGCTGATGGTTTTTCGTGGCAGCGGGGGTCTATATGAAATAGATAGCCCGCCCATTTTTATAATAGAATGCTGGAAACTGAGTGCCTCAAAACTCGAGCTCAACGAAAACGGACTTGAAATTGGAATTTATAAAGAAGTCCAAAAATCCTGCGACCGGCTGTCTAATTTAAAATCGAATAATTACCTCTTATATGTAATGGCCGCATTGTTTGCCAAAGAAAATAAATACAATGATTGTTTGATCCTCAATGTCCACAACAGGATATGCGAGAGCACCATTTCAAATGTATTCTGGATAAAGAATGAAATCGTTTACACCCCGCCGCTGACCGAAGGATGCGTGGCCGGTGTAATGCGAAGACACTTGCTGCATACATTACCGGCGGCCGGCTATATTGTGCAGGAAAAAATAATATCAGCGGACGAAATTCAAACTGCCGATGAATTGTTTTTATCCAACGCCATCGGCTTGCGCTGGGTGCGAACATTAAACCATAAACTGTTTAAGAATCATTTTTCAAAAAGTATTTTTCGTTCAACAATTTCCGCAGAATAGTGTTATGATAATTGATGGAAAAAAAGTAAATATTTTCTGGTTCAGACGAGACCTGAGGCTCCACGATAATGCGGGGCTGTTCCACGCGCTGAAGGATAAAAATCCTGTTCTTCCCATATTTATCTTCGATACGATCATACTCGACAAGTTGGAAGACAAAGCCGACAGCCGCGTTGAATTCATCCACAAAGCCCTCACCGAAATACATAGGCAGCTATCATTTCAAAAATCCAGCATACAGGTGTTTTATGGCACACCCGAAAAAATATTCGGAGAACTGCTCAAAACCTATTCCATTGACAAAGTGTACACCAACCACGATTACGAACCCTACGCACAATCCCGGGACGAGGCCATCAGGAAATTACTCAACAGTAAAAAAATTTCACTGCATTCCTATAAGGACCAGGTGATATTTGAGAAAAGCGAAATTGTTAAGGACGATGCATCACCCTATATTGTATTTACTCCATACAGCAGGAAGTGGCTCGCTACCCTTAATGAATTTTACATAAAGCCATACCCCACCGAAAAGTATTTTTCTAACTTATATAAAAGCAAACCTTCTGAAATCCCAACACTAAAAAGTATGCGATTCAAAAAGGGTAATTATGAATTGCCAACAATTGATATCCCTTTAAAAGTATTAAAAAAATATAAACAGGAAAGAGACTTCCCGGGTATCGACGGCACCTCAAGAATGGGTGTACATCTGCGTTTCGGCACTATCAGCATCAGGCAACTCGCAAAAGCGTGTATGGGAATAAGCGAAACC
>JBDTMM010000382.1:0-2599 GCA_039934275.1 Flavitalea sp.
TATTGGTTAAGCTCCTGAAGATGTCCTCAAGAGTATTTTTGCTTGAACTTTCCTGTTTAAGAATTTCGATTTTGTCGTCGGCTACCAGCACTCCTTTATTAATGATGATCACTCGGTCGCAAAGCGCCTCCACTTCCTGCAGGATGTGGGAGGAGAAGAGTACGGTTTTGTTTTTGCCGAGCTTTCTTATCAGATCTCTTATTTCTATGATCTGGTTTGGATCGAGGCCGGTAGTGGGCTCATCGAGTATTAAAACTTCCGGGTCGTGGATGAGTGCAGCGGCAAGTCCAACACGCTGTTTATATCCTTTGGAAAGCTGACCCGTCCGTTTGCGGCTTTCCGCTGTCAGGCCAACGGTTTCTATAATTTCATTGATCCTTTTTTTCCTGTTCGGAACGTGATGAACATCAGCGATGAAATCGAGGTACTCACGAACGAACATATCGTGATACAAGGGATTTGCCTCCGGAAGGTAGCCGATCTTTTTTTTAGCCGAAAGTGGATCGGACTGAACGTTTATTCCGTTTACCACCGTATTGCCCGAATCGGGTTTCAGGTAACCCGTGATCATTTTCATGGTAGTGGATTTGCCGGCACCATTCGGGCCGAGGAAGCCAACTATTTCACCATTATTTATGGAGAAAGACACATCGTTGACTGCCTTCTGCTCTCCATATAGCCTGGTGAGATGCTGCACTTCTATGGACATACCGGCAAACCTACTGCAAAAAGATAAAAGCACAATAGTTAATCACCCCAATCTGAAGGCTGGTTCTTCGCTGCTGGCGTTGACTTCTGCAAGTACCTTTATTAGTCCATCCTTCAACCCATATATCCATCCGTGAAGTGCAGGACGATGATCATTTTTCCAGGCATCCTGGATGATGCTCGTATGCGCAATGTTTTTTACCTGTTGCATTACACTCAGCTCCGCCAAACGATCGGAGCGCAGCTCCTCATCTCTAATTTTCTGGAGATCCTCCAGATGCTCATTATAAATACCCTTTATGTTGATGAGCCATTTATCAAGGATGCCGTAACTGTCGTTCGTCATCGCTGCCTTAACGCCGCCGCATCCGTAATGACCGCAAATGATCACGTGTTTTACTTTCAGGTAGTTTACCGCAAAATGAAGCACACAAAGCATGTTCAGATCATCCTCCACTACAAGATTCGCAATGTTGCGGTGAACGAACATTTCGCCGGGCAGTGTTCCCGTGATCTGGTTAGCCGGAACGCGGCTGTCGCTGCAACCGATCCATAAAAATTCGGGTGACTGCAACTTAAATAGACGTGAAAAAAACTCAGGGTCTTCTTCTACCTGTTCCGCCGCCCACGCTTTATTTTCAAGTAACAATTTCTCATACGGTTGCATCTGTCATCATTTTTTTGTTTGTTCTGATTCTGTATTCTCCTGCAAAGCCCAGGTCCTTGTAACTGCTTTTCTTCAGCTCGACCCTTATATTTTTCAAAGGTGCGTGTTTCATAAAGTGTTCTATCACTTCCACGATATCCCTGTCTATAAAATCTGCCCTTGTACTGTCTATGAGCACATATGAATCTTCGGGTACTTCTTCCAGTTTGCTTTTAATAATCGGTTTATTTAAGAATGAAACTTCTTTTCTTAACCTGAACAGGTACTTGTTTTCATCGTTCACTACAAATACCGCAGACCTGAAGTTACTTCTTATCACAAAAAATAATCCTGTAACACATCCTATCAATATTCCTACCAGCAGATCCGTAAACAAAATTGCAACAATCGTGATAATAAATGGAAGAAATTGCCCCAATCCTTTACGGTAAAATTTAAGAAAAACCACCGGGTTCGCGAGTTTAAGACCGGTATAGATCAGTATTCCGGCAAGCGCAGATAAAGGAATAAGATTTAAAATGGTGGGAATAAAGGCAACAGAAAGCAGTAACATCACTCCATGAAGTATCGCCGACATTTTGGTTCTTGCACCACTATTTACATTCGCTGAACTCCGAACTATCACCGATGTTACTGGCAATCCGCCAATTAGACCAGAGATGATATTTCCAACACCCTGTGCTTTCAATTCGCGGTTACCAGGTGTAACCCGCTGATATTGATCGATCTCGTCTGCCGCCTGGATATTCAAAAGTGTCTCAAGGCTCGCAACGACCGCGAGCGTGATAGCTGTTGTCCATACAGAAACATTTGATAAAAATGCAATGTCGGGGAACATAAAGAACGAAGCGAAGGATTGAACTGTTTCTGCAACCGGAATATTTACAAGGTGCTTGCTGCTCAGCGCAAGTCCGGGATTTTGCAATCTTATCAACTCATTTATGCCAACTCCGGCCAATACAACGATCAGCGGCGACGGAATAAGCGCGAAAAATTTGTGCGTTTTAACCAGCACCTTGTCCCACAATAACTGAATGATTATGGATAAGATGCCGATCAGCGCAGCAGCAGGAAGTATTTTGGAAAATGAACTTTGCAATCCCGAAAAAGTATTTTCTCCATCATTTTGCAGGAAGGTTTCATCCCCTTCAAAATCGGCATTGTATCCCACCAGGTGCGGAAGTTGTTTTAATATCAATATCAGCCCGATGGCCGCCAGCATTC
>JBDTMM010000383.1:0-2592 GCA_039934275.1 Flavitalea sp.
TAAGAAATTTACTTGAAAATATAGATATTAACAGGCTAACGCCGGTGGAAGCGCTAATGAAACTGAATGAAGTGAAAGGATTACTTAAATAACTGCTTTGCGTTCCTTTGCGATACTATTTATGCAGAAAGGAGTATCGCAAAGAACGCAGAGGTTTCGCAGAGGGCGCAAAGAGGATTAAACGGTTTTATCCACTGCGTGCCCACCAAATTCATTTCTTAATGCCGCCACCACTTTACCCGAAAAAGTATCGCTCTGTTGTGAACGGTACCGCATTAATAACGAAAGGGCAATCACTGGTGTGGCGAGGCCTTTTTCGAGTGCGTCTTCCAGCATCCACTTTCCTTCGCCGCTTGAATGCATAACTCCTTTTATGCCGTTAAGTTGCTTATCTTTTGAAAACGCATCCTGTATGAGTTCCATTAACCATCCCCTAATCACCGATCCATTGCTCCACATTTTTGCAACTGCCGCATAATCGAACTGGTACTCGCTTGCGTGCATCAGATCAAAGCCTTCTGCAATAGACTGCATCATTCCATATTCAATACCATTGTGTACCATTTTTACATAATGTCCGCTTCCTGCAGGACCGCAATACAGCGATCCGTTTGGTACGGATATCGTTGTAAAAACTTTCTCGCAGTAATCATACACTTCTTTCTTTCCTCCGATCATTGAACACACGCCATCGAGTGCGCCACTGATTCCACCGCTGGTGCCACAATCGAGAAAATCGATTCCCTTTGATTCAAGATCTTTATACCTTCTTACAGAATCTTTGTACTGAGAATTTCCACCATCAATGATAATATCTCCTTTATTCAATAATCCTTCCAGTAAACCGATAGTATCATCGACAATATGTCCCGAAGGTACCATTAGCCAGATCACTCTTCTGCCGGTAAATGATCTGCACAAAGCCTCCAGGGAGTCTGCGGTGGTGATACCTTCGCCCGACAAGCGTTTGCGCGCGTCTTCTACTATATCAAATGCAAATACCTTAAATTGATTCCTGTGGAGATTGAGCGAAAGATTGTAGCCCATTTTTCCTAAACCCACAACTGCGATTTCCATAATTTATTTATTTAAGTCCTTTTAGTTTATCGTACAAAGAAGAATAAACGGAATAATTATTTTTATAGGCCTCATGATTTTTCATATCGGGTTGATAGGTTTCCGTGACCGTGAAAAATGCGGGTGCGTCGGCAAGATCCTTTACACTGCCCAGCGCCTGTAATCCTATTATCGCGGCCCCAGCTGCAGAAGCATCTTCGGAACCAGATACAAAAAGCTGCTTGCCAAATATATCTGAAAGCATCGACACCCATGGTTTTGAATGGATAAACCCACCACTCACAAATATATTTTCAGATTTGCCGATTACCTCTTCCAGTGTTTTAAGAATACCATACAATGCAAAACACACCCCTTCGAGCACTGCACGCATAAAATGGGATTGCGTATGTGTTCCGCTCATTCCAAAAAATACTCCGCGTGCATCTGCATCCCATACGGGTGCGCGTTCTCCATAAATATAGGGCAGAAATACAAGGCCATTACAACCAGGTTCCACTTTCATTGCTTCTTTAACATACCAGTCGTATTCTTCACCCGCAACTATTTTTTTACCAAGAAAACTCATCGCGAACCACTGCAACACATTGCCACCATTATTAACGGGTCCGCCTGAAATATACTTGTCGTCGGTAAGCAGATAATTAAATACTCTTTGGAGTGTATCGTGCGATGGCTTTTCGGTCATCATGCGCACGGCACCACTTGTACCAATGGTTAACGACACTTCGTTTTTCTTTAGCGCATTACTACCGAGGTGTGCCAGGCAGCCATCGCTTCCCCCCAAAATAAAAGGAGTATTCACTTCGATACCTAACGCTTTTGCATAATCGCCTTTTAATCCTGTAAGTATGTATAAAACAGATTGGTGTTCCGATAATTTGTCTGCAGTAATACCCGCAACTTCCAATGCTTCTTTATTCCAGTCGATATTTATTACATCGAACAAACCGGTTGCAGATGCAATGGAATGATCTATGATATATTTTCCGAAAAATTTAAAAAAGATGAATTCTTTTATTGAAATAAACTTGTGTGCCTTGTTGAATATTTCCGGTTCGGCATCTTTCATCCACATCAGTTTACATAATGGCGACATGGGATGGATGGGCGTGCCGGTGCGTTCATATAAACGGGTACCTAATTCGGTATTTTTTAATTTAGCGGCATAGGCTTTGCTGCGCAGATCGGCCCAGGTGATCATGTTGGTGAGTGGCTTGCCATTTTCATCAACAGCAATTAATCCATGCATTGCAGCACTGAAACAAATGCCGGCGAGTTCATGATCCTTTGTGAGGTTTACGGCTTCTTTAATTACTTTGATAACTTCATTACACAAACCTTCAGGATCGGCTTCGTGTACACCTTCCGACTGAGCCTTAAAGGTGTTAGAAACATTCGCATGTGCAAGCAGGTTACCTTTTTCAGAATAGGAAACCGCCTTTGTGTTGGTTGTGCCTATGTCGATTCCAAGAATGTACCTCATTCCAAAACGGGGCATTTATATTAGCGTTC
>JBDTMM010000384.1:0-2580 GCA_039934275.1 Flavitalea sp.
ATATTTGAGGGCAGCACCAAAAAATCGCAGTTAGGACAACGGGTTGAAGGCGACCCACGATAAGGTGCATACAGATCGAGAGCAGTTTTTAAATAAGAAACGGGCAAGGCAAATCCAAGATTGTCGCCACCTCTGATTATAAATGTATTTACGCCTATTATTTCTCCCTCTTCATTTACCAAAGGACCGCCGCTGTTGCCGGGGTTAATCGCAGCATCGATCTGAATAAAATGTAATCCCTGCCTTACCCGGTCCACTTTTGAAATCACCCCTTGTGTGGCTGTATAGTTTAATCCATATGGATGCCCAATTGCTATAACCTCATCGCCATCTTTTAAAGTTTCATAATGTCCGAGGGTTATTTCCGGGAACGCTGCACCGGGTGGAGGTTCTATAAATGCCAGGTCATGTTTTTTATCAGTGTACCAAACAGCAGAAAGCATTTTATGAAATGATTTTCCTCCAATAGTAACCTCCGCAGATTTACCCACAACATGCTCGTTGGTAACGATCAAATGATACTGCTTCAAATAAAAACCAGTGCCCGTACTTCCGTTAGCAGCAATCTGAATAATCGCCGGTTGATAATTTTCTATGATCTCCTGGAACTCCATGCTGTTATTCGAAATTTAATTCCGCCACTTCCTGTAAAAAAGTATGGTTGAAATTCAGCAGCGTATCAAATTTCAGCTTTTTTGTTTTGAATGAAAAGGAAGGATATTTCGCTTTCCAGTAATCTATTATTGTTTCTATCCTTTCACTTATTTCATCTGCTTCAAACCGATTCGAATTTTCGTCAAATAATAAACAGGAAAATCCCAGCGCACGGAAATATTCAGCATAGTTTATTTGAGAAAAAAGAAAATACAGATCCGTAAGCGGTTTTGGCAAACTATATGAATACTGGCTAAAGGCAAATCCATATTCCATAACCTTGTTTGCAATATCAGGATAACCATTGTCCCTGTACCAAACCATATTTTGTAACGCGGTTTCTATCGCTTCGCTTACCAGTTTAATATTGTGCGGAACCACAATTGCAAATGTGTATCTCGCTCTGAACATTTGTGTATAAACATCCTCGCGGCTCTTTAATAATAATTTATTCAACCCATCGATCATATCGGGGTTACGCGCCGGTGATGATTTGTCTTCGTTTGTGTAATACGCAGATGCAATTTTTTCGAGCTCATAAAGTAATTTCCCCTGCGGACAGATCATATAATCGATCCGGAAAACAAGTGTCAGTAATAAATATGAAATGGCGCCTGAAAACTTATCTGCATCCAGCGTTGAAATATAATCAAGGGTTAACATGATCCAGTTCTGAAGAATATCAAACTTTACTGCTCTTTCGGCTTCAGGGATTTCCGCAATGTGTTCCGAATCTATTGGCTTCAGGAAGCCAAATTCGTTTATCAGCAGATCATCTTGTTTGTCCGCTTTGGTCGCCAATTCCTTCAGACCATAATATAGTTTGTTGGGCGTTGCCCCAGTAAGATCTGTATTGAAAAGCATACAAACCTTATCTTCGCACAAGGTGTATCTGCTATAATACAGGTTGAAATTCATCTCGAGCAGCCTTCTCATCAAAGGAATACTCGCCTCTGGCATTACTGCCAGTGTCACCTTGGCCTCCAGCTTCTCTTCGTTAAACTTTCCTCGAACCACTTTGGAACCCTGGTAAACCCTAAACGAAGTAAACCCATCCGCTTCCTCCAATTCTACATTCCTTTCGTCTTCATCTGACAGGTAATCAAAAAAGGCAAGCACGCTCTCCTTGTATTTTTTTTCCCTGAAGAAAGCATCCGCCCTGGTCCAGCTTTCCACCTTGGCAACTGTCTTATTATTATCCGAATACCTTCCAAACGGAATGGCCGGGTCAACCTCTTTCTTTTTTGCCCAGGCAAACAGTTTGTCGAACACCATAGCTATCGGTTTAGAGCGCAAATTACCGTTTTCGTAAATCCCTAAAATTGCTGTTTTTCCCTTAGGTTTGCTGAAATACAACTAATTTTTCCCGCATGAAGTTCATTGTTTCTTCTTCAGCCCTCCTTAAACAACTTCAACAGATAAGTGGTGTCATCAATAGCAACACTGTTCTCCCAATACTTGAAGATTTTCTTTTTGAGGTTGATAAGAACAGGCTCAGCGTAGTGGCCACCGACCTTGAAACCGTAATGAAGGTTCAATTGGATGTTGAAGCAAATGGCTCGGGAAGGGTATGCATCCCCGCTAAGATCCTCGTCGATTCACTAAAAAACATTCCCGATCAGCCTCTGACCTTTAATATCGATAAGAATTTTGGAATAGAAATCACCAGCGACAACGGCAAGTATAAAGTGATGGGCGAGAACCCCGATAATTTCCCGAAGGAACCGGCAGCCGACAACACCTCTACCTTTACTATTTCCTCTGCTGCTTTGGTTACCGCTATCAATAAAACGCTGTTTGCCGTTAGTAACGACGACCTCCGTCCCGCAATGACCGGTGTGTTTTTTGAAATGTCCAAAGACGGACTTCAGTTCGTATCTACCGATGCACATCGCCTTGTCCGATACAAACGTACAGATGTCAGCT
>JBDTMM010000385.1:0-2562 GCA_039934275.1 Flavitalea sp.
AGGCTTTCAAGGTTTTCAGAGCGAAGGTGACTGATTTTCTGTTCACCGATCACCCACCTGATGCTGTCGATAATATTGCTTTTGCCACAGCCGTTCGGCCCAACGATACCAGTGATATTATCGTCGAAGTTCACGATGGTTTTATCGGCAAAGCTCTTAAATCCTTTTATTTCTAAACTCTTTAATCGCACTGTATAAGGTTTGAATTTGGTAAGCAGGCAAATATAAAAGAATTGATTCCCTTAAGAGAAATTAGCTCAGTATACAACGGCTTAAATGGGGGAGGAGTTATGCACAAGTGTGCGTAATATTATACTTTGTTCCTGTGATTGGCCTTCCTGTAATAATGGTTCAAAAAATATTCATGACTTTTAAACTGCTAATACCGAAAAATTCGACCCATAAGATCTCGTAGGAGTGTACTATCTAACCTCAATTTATCGCGTGGGCCGTCGCAAACGGATGCTTGCATTTTGAGTAAGGCTGGCAGACAAATAAACATCATACCGCATTTTCCCATCACTTACTACCATCAGTGCCGTATTCGGTGGATACTTGCCCAGGTTTTCTGCAAACATGCTCAGCTCATTGACTTCTATGGAAGGGTCGAGACTGATATAAATATTTAACGCTCGGCTCGTTAGTCCTCTTTTTATAAGCACCGGTTTTTTATTCAGAAACACACTGATCGTATCGTCATCAATATCTCCATTGTCATAAAAACTGACAAGAATCGAATCATCATATACTACGATATCCTTCTCGTAAATATTGTGCCGTTTTCCAAAAGCATCGGTTAATGATTTATTTGTATTTACGGTATCTGCAGTGGCAGAATCAGCATATGTTTTTGCCATCACCACCACATCTTCTTCCTGTGGTTTCCAGAATTTTTTTCCAGCGATTGTATTTTTCAACACACTATCCTGGTTCCTTTCACTTTCATCCATGACCATGGACACCCTTAAATCGGGGCAGGTGTATTTGTATTTCGGATCGGTATAAAAATTACCTTTTATAGTGCTTCCGATTTGTGAAACCATCAGTGTGCCCGAAAAACTCATCGGGCACTCGATACCATTTTTTGTAGCGGAAGCATAAAATAAAAGGGGAAGATCTTTTATCAATACCTGTCTTGTGCTTCGGTTATAAATACCCCTTACAAAAAAACTCTGGTAAGCATCTTTAAAATAATATCCGAACACGCCTTCCACTTCATTACCTTTTTGTTTCAGCACCATTTCGGTGAGGTAATTACTGGAATTGCCGGCGATCATTACATCGGCCTTGCCATACCAAGAACCGGAGATGTTTTGAGCCGGTGCGTTGAAAAATAAAACAAGACCAATAAAGCCAATGATCAATGTCTTCATTTCAGAAATTTTTTCATTTCCCTTTCGGTATCCTTTTGTTTAATGGTGGCACGTTTGTCGAAGAGTTTCTTTCCCTTTCCTAATCCAATTTCCATTTTTGCTATGCCCTTTTCACTAAAAAATATCCGCAGAGGAATGATTGTCATTCCCTTGTCTTTTATTTTCGATTCAATCTTTTTTAATTCTTTTTTATTAAGCAGTAATTTCCTCTCGCGGATGGGATCGTGGTTATTTGCGGTACCATGACTGTATTCTGTGATGTGCAGGCTCTTTACAAATAATTCGTTCTTATGAAAATAGCAGTAGCTGTCGTTGAAACTTGCGCGACCCTCTCGCAGCGATTTTACTTCTGTTCCGGCCAGCACCATGCCTGCATCATATTTATCTTCTATGAAAAATTCAAAATAAGCCTGCCTATTCCTGATCTCTGCCATAATATTGAGCGCAACACATCATTTAATTGCTGAATAAACGGAGTAACATTGCGAGCTTATCTTTAAGCTCTTTCCGGTGAACAATGAAATCGAGAAAGCCATGATCCAGTAAAAATTCGCTGCGCTGAAATCCTTCGGGCAAATCTTTCTTTATCGTTTCCCTGATCACGCGAGGCCCGGCAAAACCAATCAGCGCTCCGGGTTCAGCAATATTAAGATCACCTAACATGCCAAAAGACGCAGATATACCACCAAAAGAGGGATCGGTGAGTAAAGAGATATAAGGAATTTTTGCATCTGTTAATTTAGACAACTTACCCGAAACCTTTGCGAGCTGCATCAGTGAAAATGCACTTTCCATCATGCGGGCACCGCCCGATTTACAGATGATCAGTAACGGCAATTTAAACTCCAGGCAGTGATCTATCGCCCTTGAAATTCTTTCTCCCATCACACTTCCCAGTGAGCCGCCTATAAATTCAAAATCCATGCAACCCACTACCAGCGTTATGCCAGATACATTTCCCTTAGCTATCCTTACAGAATCGGTAATGTCTGTCTTCGCCCATGTTTCTTCCAGTCTTTTGCCATAAGATTTAAGATCGGTGAACTGAAGAAAATCGCGCGACCTGATGTTCTCAAACATCACTTCATATTCATTATTGTCAAATACAATCTCGAAATATTCTGAACTTCCTATCCGGTGGTGATAGGAACACTTTGGGCAAACAAACAAATTTTCGCGAAGTTCCGTA
>JBDTMM010000386.1:0-2555 GCA_039934275.1 Flavitalea sp.
TAGTCCCTTTTCAGAGAGATAACGTTCAGCATCAAGCGCAGCCATACAACCGCTGCCGGCGGCTGTTACCGCCTGCCTGTAAATCATGTCCTGCACATCACCCGATGCGAACACCCCTTCGATATTTGTTTTTGTTGAACCTGGAACGGTTTTAATATATCCCGATTCATCCATATCCAGCCATCCTTTGAATATTTCCGAGTTAGGCTGATGCCCTATCGCCACAAAGAATGCGCTTACGGGAATGACTTGTTTTTCGTTGGTCAGAATATTTTTTATCCGTACGCCTTCTACTTTTATATCGCCGAGCACTTCGTCGGTTTCGGTGTTCCAGTACACTTTAATGTTTGGTGTTCGGATAAGCCTCTCCTGCATGATCTTGGAGGCGCGCATCGTATCGCGACGAACGAGCATGTGTACGGTGCTGCATAATTTTGAAAGGTATAATGCTTCCTCAACGGCGGTATCACCTGCTCCAACTATCATAACTTCTTTTCCTTTAAAGAAAAATCCATCACAAACTGCACAGGCGCTTACGCCATAACCATTCAAGCGTTGTTCACTTTCCAACCCGAGCCATTTTGCTGATGCTCCGGTTGATATGATGATGGCATCCGTTTCGATTATTTTTTCTTCATCTATCCAGACTTTAAAAGGTTGTGATGAAAAGTCAACTTTCGTTGCCAGGCCATAACGCACGTCTGTACCCATTCTTATAGCCTGTTTTTCAAAATGGACCATCATTTCGGGCCCTTGTATGCCATCTGCATAACCCGGATAGTTTTCAACTTCCGTGGTGATTGTCAATTGCCCGCCTGGCTGAATGCCCTGGTATAGTACGGGTTTCAGGTTTGCGCGCGCCGCATAAATGGCTGCAGTATAACCCGCCGGACCGGACCCTAATATCAAACAATGAACGCTCTCGTTTTTTGAACTACCCATATAAATATCCCTATAAAATTTTCCAAATTTAACTGCTAATCCGGTATTAAAATCCTGGAGTACTGCACCGCGTATCCACCAAAATATCCCAATGCCCCGTTGCTGATATTGCCCTGCACTTTGGTGGGAGATGAAAATGGATTTCCTATACTTGAATAACTGTACTCCATCGTTCGCCAAAAATCAAATGTTGCTTTATCTATGTCACAATACTTTACCGTTACCTTGTCGCCGCGGTGAAAAAAAGAATACTCCTGAAAATCTATTGATGTATTTCGGTCCACACCCTGCTCAATCTGCAATTTATATTTCTTTCCATCGGTCACCTGGTCGTCTTGAACTGAATTAAGGCCGGGATAAAAGGGTTTGTCGTTTACTTGTGTAAAATACCTGGTATAGTTTCCAAAACCTTCAGGGTCGTTGAATATTCCGTAGAGTATCACTTTTGAAGTATCTTTTTCATCCACATTGCCTTCAAAGTAAAGCACATCGATCTTTTTTGTAAGCACTGGTATGGTGGTGGTGGAGGTATATTCATTACCCTCGATATTAATATCTAGGGTATAGGTTTTTCCCTGTTCGCCAACAAATGAATCATCGAGTGTATCGCAGGTATAAAAATAAACGGACCCGCCAGTAGCACTTTGAGTAAATTCTTTCAGGAATGTTGTTTGCTCTCCGTTGGAAATTTTGATCACGGCATTTCTAATAAATATTCCCTGGAGCTGGCTAACCGATATGGTACTGAAAAAATTGAAACTGGAGGTAAGGTAAACAACAGGGCATCTGCCGTTTTCAATAGAGGCATCCACTACTATTTTGGTTTCCTGGTCACGTGGTTTGAATTCGATTGTTTTTTCGCAGGAAAGGAGCAAAACGGTAAGCAGTATAAATGTGAGCCCTAAAGTTTTTGGCATACTTGTGCAAAGTTATAACGGAGTGGTTTACCATACGTCATGCGAGTGTTATTATTAACATCACATAAATGCAAGAGGGATAAAAAGAAAACCCGCTTCTTGCGAAGCGGGCCAAAGTGATCCGGCTTTCTGAAATGAAAGCCAATATGCGTTGATGCGTACAGTGCTTAGCCTAAGTAAGCCTTGAGGGCATTACTATAGCGAGCTTTCTGTAATCTCTTGATCGCCCTTTCTTTGATCTGGCGGATACGTTCCTTCGTGAGGTCGTACTTCTGCCCGATCTGTTCAATGGTTACCCCGTTCTCGCCGTCGAGGCCGAAGTAGGCATTTACGATTTCCGCTTCGCGTGGACTTAAAGACTTAAGCACTCTGCGGATCTCGTTGCGCAAAGAATCTTTCATCACGTCGTCATCTGTATCATCACCACCTTCAAGAAGATCACCCATTGCTACATCTTCCGCTTCGTGCACTGGTGCATCTAAGGAAGTGTGCCTGGTGTTGCTCTGAAAAATGTTGTTGATCTCAGTTTCGCTCATTTCAAGGAGC
Source organism: Flavitalea sp. (assembly GCA_039934275.1). Lineage (GTDB taxonomy): Bacteria > Bacteroidota > Bacteroidia > Chitinophagales > Chitinophagaceae > Flavitalea. The sequence goes on from JBDTMM010000386.1 coordinate 2,406, forward strand.
TCTGCGAGTTCTTCGGTGCTGGGTTCCCTTTCGTGTTCCTGCTCAAAGGCCATGTAGGCCTTGTTCGCTTTGTTGTACGTGCCAATTTTGTTTTGCGGCAGGCGGACTAATCTGCCCTGCTCTGCCAACGCCTGTAAAATGGACTGGCGA
>JBDTMM010000387.1:0-2507 GCA_039934275.1 Flavitalea sp.
CCTTCATAAACGCAAAAGCAAGCGAAAAGTATATGAGCAAACCGGTTACATCTACAAGTGTTGCTACAAAAGGAGCGGAGGAGGTCGCCGGATCAGCACCTAGTTTTTTTAGTACGATGGGCAGCATAGATCCTGAAACCGTTCCCCAAAGTACAACGCCTATTAATGAGGTTCCAACAGTGAGGGCAACGAGTAAACTGTGCCCCCCATAAGTATGAAAAATACTGTCCCAGACGATCACCCGGAAAAAACCGATTATCCCAAGAACCGCGCCCAGCAACAATCCTGAGGAAAGTTCGCGCCTCAGAACCCGCCACCAGTCGCTTAAGGAAATTTCTCCAACTGCCATCGCCTGGATGATAAGCGTAGATGCCTGCGACCCACTGTTACCCCCGCTGGAAATGATCAGTGGCACAAAAAGGGCCAGCACCACTGCCTTCGCGATCTCGTCCTGGAAATATCCCATGGCCGAGGCCGTTAGCATCTCCCCGATAAACAGAACAATGAGCCATGTAACCCTTTTTTTGACAAGCTTTAAAAGCGGCATTTCAAGATAGGGTTCGTCGAGCGCTTCGGTACCACCGATTTTCTGAATGTCTTCACTAAATTCTTGGTTCGTTACCCACAGCACATCATCGATGGTAACAATGCCAAGCATAATATTTTTATCGTCTACCACGGGAAGCGCCACGCGGTTATTCATTTTAAAAGTCTGGTTCGCACTCTCCTGGTCGTCATTTACATTGAGCGTAATGAACCGGTTATCGATTATTTCACCAACTACTTTTTTTGGATCCGCGAGTAATATTTCCCTGATCCGCATATCATCGACAAATTCTCCCCGGTCATTTACCACGTAGATCACATCGATGGTTTCGCTGTGTTTGCCTTCTTCACGGATATGGTCAAGCACTTCGGTCATGGTCCAGTCAACCTGCACAGCAATGTAATCGGGAGTCATCAGCCTGCCCACACTTCCTTCGGGGTAGCCCAATAATGAAAGGGTGATCTTTCTTTCTTCGGGGTCCAGGAGTTTGATAAGTTCCTTTACCACTTCACTGGGAAGTTCTTCTAAAAAAGAAGTTCTGTCATCGGCAGGAAGCTGGTTTAAAAGTTCTGCGGTTTTATAGGGAGGAAGTTCCTGAATAATCGTTTTTTGGGTAGAAACGTCGAGAATCTTAAAAACGCTGGCGGCACGGTGTACGCTCATGTTGCTGATGATCTTCGAATCGTGTTCGGGATACTCATCGATCAGGTATGCAACATCACTGATATTTTGATGGTTGAGAAATTCGCGGATAGAGAGTACATCGTCTCTTTCGATAATTTCCTCGAATACTTCTTTTATATTGTCCTGGTCGGTATCCAATATCATGCGCCAAATTTACTATCTATATTGCACCATGTTCATGATATTACCCTGCTTGTACATCACTTCTACAAAAAAAATGGGAAAAGGTGTATTTACTTCGCAGCCAATCAAGGCAAATACAGTCATTGAAGTTTCGCCGGTAATAGTGATGGAAGATACCGAGCGAAAACTATTGGATCAAACCTTACTGCACGATTATATTTTCGAGTGGGGAGAAAATCGCCGCCAATGCTGCATGGCATTGGGTTACGTACCATTGTATAATCATTCCTTCAATTCCAATTGCGAATATGAAATGGAATATGAATCCGAAATCATCAGCGTAAAAACGATAAGAGCCATTGAAAAAGGGGAAGAGGTGTTTATCAATTACAACGGCACTTTCAATAATAAAACGCCCCTATGGTTCGATGCGAAATGATTAATCGTGTGCGAACTGCCTGCGGATTACATTCAATGCGCCACCGGCCCTAAACCACTCGATTTGTTGCTTATTGTAAGTGTGATTTAATTTCACTTCATCTTTCGAACCATCGAGGTGATGCAATACCAGGGTCAGTTGTTTGCCGGGGGCAAACAAAGCCAGACCTGCTATATCGATAACATCATCTTCCAGTACTTTGTCGTAATCTTCTTTATTAACGAAGGTCAGGGCTAGCATCCCCTGCTTCTTTAAATTCGTTTCATGTATCCTCGCAAAACTTCTTACAATAATGGCCCTGACACCAAGATGGCGCGGCTCCATGGCTGCATGCTCGCGTGAAGAGCCTTCTCCGTAATTTTCATCGCCCACTACTACGGTTCCTATACCCTGCGCCTTGTATGCACGTTGCGTGGCAGGAACCGGACCGTATTCCCCGGTGAGTGCATTTTTTACGCTATCGGTTTTTTCATTGAAAAAATTAATGGCACCAATTAGCATGTTGTTGGAAATATTATCGAGGTGACCCCGGAACTTTAACCATGGACCCGCCATAGAAATGTGATCGGTGGTACATTTTCCTTTTGCTTTGATCAATAATTTGAGTCCGTTTAAATCAGTGCCTTCCCAACCTGCGAAAGGATATAATAATTGTAACCTGTTCGAATCCAGTTTCACTTCCACCTCAATTGCACTACCATCTTCAGCCGGTGC